>PWUO01000110.1 GCA_003562555.1 Dehalococcoidia bacterium | reverse complement strand
GCCCTGAAACGCGCCAACATCGGTGTGGCCATGGGCATCAAGGGCACCGAGGTAAGCAAGGACGCATCCGAAATGGTGTTGGCCGATGACAATTTCACCTCCATCGTCAATGCGGTGGAAGAAGGCCGTACAGTCTACGATAACATCCGCAAGACCATCCTCTTTGTGCTGCCCACAAACGGTGCTGAAGCGCTGGTTCTGGTTGCGGCAATAGTTCTTGGCATAACCATGCCCATTACACCGGTGCAGATTCTGTGGGTGAACATGGTGACGGCGGTGACCCTGGCCCTGGCCCTGGCGTTCGAGCCGATGGAGAAGCGCGTGATGGAACTCTCCCCGCGTGATCCCGATGAACCTATTCTGGGTGGATATTTCCTGTGGCGGATCCTGATGGTCTCCGTGCTCATCGGCGGTTTCACGTTCCTGATCAGCAATATGTTCTACGAAGTACTTGATATAGACCGGGTGCGGACCCTGGCCGTGAACACGATCGTGGCCGGACAGGTATTCTATCTTCTGAACTGCCGTCAGTTTTATCAGAGCGTTTTTGCCGGGAATTTCTTCGGCAACAAATATGTCTTTATCGCCATCGGTGTGCTGATTGTCTTCTTCCGGGTGGGCCTGGCGGCCACGGAAGGAGTGGGCTTTGCCATCCTGATCATGAATGCCTTCGTGCCCATGATCGAAAAGGTAACCCGCCATCCTTCCTTCAGCGCCCCAAGAACCATCAGCATTCCCGTGTCGGGCAAGGGGACCCCCATCAGCAAGTAAAAACGCCAGCGAACCCAAAAAGCAGGGAAAGCACCGCTTTCCCTGCTTTTTTCATATATTAAACAAAATAAGAGAATTATTCAAGCCTGAACATCCCGCTGATTTTGTCAAGGATTTTTTAAAAATTAAGGTGTGGATATATTAATCAGAAATAGGATAATATGTAAATCTGAGGTTATAGATTTAATGTAAAGAATGATTGGAAATTTTTAGTTCTCTAAGGCATCCGATTGGCAGCCGCCCTTGACGTGGGGCCCCTGGTGGCCGTGTTGTGGCGGGGCAGGCAGGGCCAGCTGGGATCAACAACTTTGCCCCCCTGCCTGGGGCCAGGCTAACACGGCCACCTTCCCCAAGTAAAGGGTCAAGATGAACGGCTGCCTATGTTGAGCGTACGGATCCCTTATGCGACCTTATCGTTTGTCTCCTTTTGCATAAGATACTTCCTGTTGTTTTTAACCATACTCCAGATTGCCCGAGTTATGTGTCTGCCTAACGAACGCAACGCTTGATTGTGCTTTTTTCCCTCTGCCCGTTTCTTTTCGTAGTATCTATTCGATTCCTCTACCGTGCGAATATGATGCGACATAGCCACCAGCATGGCTGCTCTACAGCGTTTATTGACTTGGCGTGGGGACTTTGTACCCTTGTAGGTCCCAGAACTGTTGTCCAAAGGAGCCATCCCCAAATAAAGTGCCAGTCCAGATTCCGTTTTGAATCGGTCAAGGGTGCCAATCTCGCCCGTGATTTCTGCCGTACAGACAGTACCAAAACCCGGAATGCTATCCAGCAAGGAGGCTAAGGAGGATTGAGAAATGAGATTTTCCATTTGAGCCTCCAGGGCATCGATTTTCTGCTTTAACTCCAAAATTCGTTTGGCGTCCTCTGAAATCATCGGGCCAACCCATTCAATCTCCTCCCCAAAGGAGGCGGTTCGCTGCCATTGGGTCAACTTGGCCGCCAAGGCCTCGCCAATACCTGGGATCTTACGTAAAGTGGTGGCTTTCACACGGGCAAGCTTGCGAAAATCAGAGTGAAGGCTCAAAAAGCGCAGAACATAGAGAGAATCTACCTGCTTGATCCCATCGAGAAACCCAGGCAATACGGATTGTAGATCCGCTTGCATACGGTTTTGAATTACAACTTTCTCCTGCACTAATTGGCGACGGCGGCGGCTAATTCGCTTTAACTGCACCTCGGCCTTATCAACCAGCGGTACCTCTTGCAATGTCTCCTTAGCCCGTTCCATGAAGGGGGCCATCATCATCAGTGTCACAATCTGTTGGGCATCCAGACAATCTGTCTTTGCAGGGGCAGCAAATATTTCCTTGAAACGTGCCAATTTTAAGTTGTTTACGTTTAAAAGGTGGTACCCCTTGGTTTTGACCATTTGATCCAACGGCCGAGCGTACCCGTTTGTACCTTCCATTCCAACAAAGACATCCATTGTTTTTTGCAGGCGTGCCTGCTTGGCTACCTGGCCAAAAAAGTACTGGAAACCTGAATCATCATGTGGGATTTCAAATTGCTCCGAGATTCCCCCCGGACCGCTTATGGCCACACTATGCTTTCGGCAACCTACATCCACGCCTACCAATAACCTGTGTTGTTGCATACGTCCTCCTCTCGGTATTTTGTACTGATGTTACCTAACGTTACGTCTACTAACAGAGCCACTTCCCGCAGGAACGGCATCATCCCGGTGAACGTCACAGGTAACAACAAGACGAGGGCGGCATTTCAGAGCTGAGTTAACTTTTTGTAAGCAACTAACCCCACGAGCCACACCCTCGTCTATTAAATTATATCATACTATTTAGGGATAGTGGCCTACATTTCTATGGTAGACCCCCTTTTTGGATTTCCTTGATCTTCTCGATGTACATGTCAGTGAGGGAATCGGCGATTTCCTCCGAGTAGGCCTCGCTGTACACCTGGTAAAAGGGTTTTTCCGGGTCCGGCAGCACCAGGGCCCAACCTTCGGGATGGTGGATCTTTATGCCGTCCAGGAGCTCCACCTCTCCCTCCCGGGTGTCCTCGATCAGGCGGCGCATGACCCTTCCCTTGTCTTTCCAGGCACAGGGGGTCCTTTTTTTCTGCATGTAAAAAGCGGGGATGGAATCCACCAGGTCCCCCAGGCTCTTCCTGCTCCTGGCACAGTACTCCAGGATCTTGACCAGGGAGGAGATGGCGTCAAAGGAGAGGAAGAACTGGTCCGGTGCCGCTTCCTCCATAAGGGAGGCCAGGGAGGTTTTGGTTCGGTAGACTTCCCCCTGGTAGCGCCCCGCCAGTTTGTCCACCACCGATGGGATGGTTACGGGAACCGCCACCTTCTCTCCCTTCCTGGCCTGAAAAAGCAGGAGGGATACCAGCACCGTGTACATTTCCTCCGCCACCAGCCGGCCTTTCTGATCGAAGAAGGCCAGCCTTTCTCCACAGTCGTCTATGAAAAAAGCCACCTGGGACTGGCTGCCCCTCATCTTTTCCACAATGCTGTCCTTCATCTGTTCCAGGGCCTCCCCGGAGCTTTCCCGGTTTCCGGCAGCGGCCAGGGTGGCCACCTGGCAGTTGAGCTCCTGAAGAAAGGGTGCCAGGGCTGAGTAGAGATAGGGGCTGGGATGGAGCCACAACAGCTTGAACCCCGCTTCCCGGAAGGCTTCCCTGTTCAGGGAGGCCATCAGCTTCTTCAGGTAGCGGGAAGTGAAATCGGGAACCATGATGCTGCTGCCGATTTCCGATGCCCGGATGCGCCGGAAGTCTTCCCGCAGGTAGGTCTGCTCGATCTTTCTTTCCAGGCTCCGGGGGATATTGATGCCCCTTTCATCAAAGAACTTAACCTTGCTGTTGGTCCCTTCTTCATCGGCCTGAATGTGGATCCCCCCCCGGGCCTCCAGCTGGGGCACGGCCTGGCGGGCCACAGGGGCCACCACCTGTCCCAGCTCCAGGACCTTGATGCCGGAAGAAAGCAGCCCGGCTGTCAGGGCATCCTTGAACATCCGGGAGCTTCTCTGGTTATCT
>PWUO01000275.1 GCA_003562555.1 Dehalococcoidia bacterium | reverse complement strand
GTGGAGCAGAAGTTCGGTCCCTCTGTCCACATGGTCGAGGGCGACGGAGAGATCCCAGGAGATGACGACCGATGCGCCACGTGAAATCAGCGCCTCGGCCAGGTCGGTACGGTCGAGGATGGAGCATCCGGCAATAACCACTACGGTTCGTGGTAACTCGCCGCGCATGCTTCTTCTGAAGAAATCCGGCGCGACTCCAAACGTAAGCTCGGTATCGTCCTCAAGCTGCCTTACGATGAGCACCCGGTCCACGAGCTGCTCGGCTACGTATCTGGACCCGCTGTAGGGTTCATTGGTGAAGAGGGCTGTGGTTCTCTGGTCCGGACCTCCACCCAGTTCAAGAGTGCCAGAGTGCGAACGGATGACGAGCACGCTGTACGGATGCTCGCCAAGCGACCGGTACAAGTCCACGTTCACCTCATCGCCCTCATACACATCAAGCGGCAGGCCGAAGATGTCAATGTCCGCCTGCACCGAGGAGCGGAACTCCTCGTTGGGGAAGGATGGTGAGAGCTGGTCGATGAACGCCGCCCTGAGTTCAGCTTCCATGTGCAGCGGCGCCGGTATTTGTCTGCCTACAAGGATCAGGGCTACGGCGAAAGCGATGCCTGTTACCCAGAACCACCAAGGCCCTTGAAAGGTGGCAGACTTCCATCGAGGCACCCGCCTGACGAGTTGTCTGACCCAGAGGAGTGTGGTTCCCTCCGGGCCCCTGGCTCCTTTCAACTGCTCTTCACGCTTCCTGCTACGTTTCGACATGCCGGTTCACCGATGCGGCATTGATAGCGTGCCGTCAGATTATCACATGGCCGGGGATTTCAAGGTGTTTCACAAGACACCAGCAGAAATCATGATGCCTCGCGTGTGCCTCGGGCAATCATGGAGGCAATGCACATCTTGCCACTGTAGACCCGGATACTAGTGGGGCACTGGTCTGTCTGCACGAAGCAGAGGCAGGCTCCAGGTAGAGAGCCTGCCCCCGAGTGTCTCGTGTGACTGGCTAGCTGTGAACCCTGCGTCGCCTCACTGCTATGGCAGCACCAGCTCCAATTGCCCCAAAGATCGCGAGCCAAGGTGCCAGTAGTGCCAGCTTGTTCGCAGAGAAGGCTTCCCCTCCTACCATTGGAGTTGTAGGCTCAGGTAGTGCTATAGGGTTACCCGTACCGAACGGCGTGCCCGTGAGCTCCGACAGGAGCGGAGAAGAATCCTCGTTGTTCAACGTGGCCCGGATGATCCCGTTGACGATTTCCTGCGGTACTACATCCTGCCAGACATCACCGTCGAACCAGCGCATGACCGTTTCAGAACAGTCCCCTCCAGGGCAATTGATTTCAACTACCATCTCAACAGGAAGGGTTCCACTTACATGGACGTCAACGAAGATCAACCCATTGATGGCGAAGCCTGCCACGCCAGTGGGATTGTCCACATACTCAGCTACCGTGACCGTGGTAGTCTCGTCGCCTCCGGTAGCCTGGGCTGAGACATTATCAGTCTCTGCGGCTGCATCTACACCGGTAGCTCTATGTGCTGTACAGCCCGTGGGCTGGTCCGTCAAGGCCGCTCCCAGCCAGGGAGTGAACGTCACATTGTCGCTGACTTCGTCGCCCGTGCCACCTGAGTTGTGGACGTCATGGAAGGGTCCGCTGGAATGACCCCACCAGTTGTGGGTGGCCCATGCCGGCTCGTCACTAGCGTTAACAAAGATGCCGAAACCGGTGTTGCCGGAGACATTGTTGAAGCTAACATCAACAGCACTGCTTTGAATATCGTCGATTCCGATTCCGGTTTCGTTGTCGCTGATTACGTTACCCAGAATGATGAGCGTGCTCTCGGTAATGCTGCCGACACGGATGCCTTCTTTATCGTGGCCGGTGATGGTGTTGTGTGCGATTGTAACGGTTCTCAGAGCCTGGCCGATACCGCCGATATGGATACCTGCACCATAGTTGTCGGTTATGGTGTTGTGTTCGATGCTGACATCGCTGTCGGTGATATAGTCGATATGGATACCGGTATCCAGCCCTACAGCGCCGTTGTTGGTAATAGTGTTGTGCTCAATAGTGACTATGCTGTCATCAATCCATCCCATGTAGATACCACTATTGCTGTTGCCCGTGATGTCGTTGTGCTCGATGACGACGGTGCTCCCGTTCGCGATCGTGAAGGCAGTCTCGCTATAGATTCCATGATCAGCGCCGGTGAGGGTAGTGTGACTGATGGTAACCTCACTTCCATTGTCGACGGAAAGCCATACGGCCGAGCGAATTGGGTTGCTGTCACTTGCATCGACAGTGAATCCGGCGTCTTCCCCACCGAAGAAGACCATCTGGTCGTTGTCTAAGTGTATGCTGACCGAACCTCGAATAGTGGTCTCCTCAGCACCGTCCGTGGACTGGAGGATGAGGGAATCATCGATGCGTACGTCCTCTGGATAGTCCCCAGGCTTGACATTCACTGTCCCGCCTTCTGCTACGATATCGATGCCTCGCTGAATAGTGGCAAACGGAAGATCTTCTGTCCCGGGGTTACTGTCATCACCGTCACCTTCGCAGACCCAGACCTCGTCCGGTGGCTCAAGCCACTTGGCCGTAAGGTAGCCCTCTACGTCCTCACGCTCACTATCGGTCAGGGCACGATCGTAGATGAGGATCTCGGCGATGTCGCCTTTGAACCAGATGTTCTCCGGATCGGGTCGGTAGTCAACACCGATGCGAAATGAATCAGTAATCGTGACATTGCTTCCTGCGTGCGATGGGGCGGACAGAACACCGTCAACTCCGGTGCGGATTTCGTTCAAACCAGGATTCCTCAGCCAGGTAGCAAGGAATGGTTCATCTTGTGCACCGGTAGGAGGATCAGGATTGTGGTCTGGAACTCCGGAATTCCAGAAGTATCTCACTCTGAATGATGTATGCAGTTCAGCATTGATGTTAGGCGTTTCAGGAAAGTTTCCGAGGACAATACCGCCACGTTGATCAGATGGCGATACCACACGGAGTACCGCAAATATCGCATTCCCATCTGATGTCCCTATCTGGAACAACGGCAGTGACAGGAAGTCTTCATCAAACCGTACGACAGGTTTCCCGTCAATGACGCTGGTCTTGTACGTCGGTTGGTTGGCCTCCTCAACCTGCGTCGCGTGGTTACCCTCACCCGAAAGGTCATTCCACTGTGAAACAGGGTCGTCATCGTTCAGTGTTTCGATAGCATCAGCGTCAAGGTGAAGGACGAGTCCACTGGTAACAGGCGGTCCAGCATCCGCCGCCACCGGCAACGTCGTCGCCAGTCCCAGACTCAAAACCAGCGCCAGGATCGCAAGTGTCGGGATGGCTCTCCATAGTCTTGAGTTACGCACTCATGCCTCCTCTCTTGGCCAGAACCAAAGCACATGAGAGCACCTCACCTTGAGGATTCAAGGCTAGGATACCCCTGCAGGATCGTTAGGCGATGCTGTACGCACTGCCGCACAGCACTCCGTGTAACATAAAAAAGTCCAATACGATTGTCAATGCTCCTAATTGCCTCACTATGGGGAGAGCCGCGCGGAGTGGTATTGCGTCACACGTGATACTCCCAAACGGATACGAGAGAAAATGGTATGCAGGACCAGGTGCGGGCAGCACGCGATAGATGTGCCAGACAGGTAGAGTCGACGTGCGCAATCAGATGGTGGCCAGATCTGGACAACTGCACCTGCCAGGACAAGAAGGACGCCTTCCGGTACCTGGACCTGCGGGTCACAGCCACTCAAGAAGGCGTCGACATCAAAGGCTACGTTCAGCCAAAGCTAC
>PWUO01000258.1 GCA_003562555.1 Dehalococcoidia bacterium | reverse complement strand
GGATTATCAGGAGGCTCCACCAAACACACGTGTCTGCCCTCTCTGTATGGGCATGCCCGGAACGCTCCCCGTTGCGAATAGAGCGGCTATCGAGTGTGTGATGACCACCGCACTGGCCCTGCACTGCGAGTTGCCCCTGCACACCCGCTTTGACCGAAAGAACTATTTCTATCCGGATTTGATGAAGGGCTACCAGATCTCTCAATATGAGGCCCCGATCGGACGCAACGGCTGGGTCGATATTGAGGTGGACGGACAGACGAAACGCATAGGCGTTACGCGCGTGCACCTGGAAGAGGATGTCGCCAAGGCGTTTCACATGGACGGTTACAGTCTGATCGACATGAATCGTTCGGGCATGCCGCTGATGGAGACGGTCAGCGAGCCGGACCTCCGCTCACCGGAAGAGGCGCGCGAGTATCTTGTGCGACTGAGGAATCTACTGCGCTACCTCGGGGTGTCGACCGGCAACATGGAGGAGGGCAGCTTCCGCTGCGACGCGAACATCAGCCTGCGACCAGTCGGCTCGACAGAGTTCGGCGCCAAGATAGAGGTCAAGAACATGAACAGCTTCCGCAGCGTCTTCCGTGCGCTGAAGTACGAGCAGGAGAGACAGGCTGAGGTGCTGTGTACCGGTGGAAGTCTACGACAGGAGACGCGCGGCTGGCTGGACGACGAGGGCGTCACCGTTCTGCAGCGCACCAAGGAGTTCGCTGAAGATTACCGCTACTTCCCGGAGCCTGACGTGCCGCCCCTGGTGCTCGACCCGTCATGGATTGCTGATGTCCAGGCACGCATGCCAGAGCTTCCTGAGGTTCGACGCACACGCTTCATGTCTGACCTGCACATCTCACCTCAGGACGCCGCCACACTTGTTTCGTCGCGCGCCATGGCGGACTTCTTCGAGGAATGTGTGTCCCTTGCCTCCACCGCAAAGGCACGGACAGTAGTCAACTGGCTGCTAGGTGATGTGAGTCACCTCATCAACACAGATGGCGTCGAGATCTGCGATTGCTCCCTCAGCCCCACCGGCATTGCGGAACTGATAGATCTGATCGACAGCGGCACCCTTGGTGGCCCGGCGGCCAAGACGGTGCTCGAACAGATGTACCAGACCGGAAAGGCGCCCTCTACAATAGTGGAGGAGATGGACCTCGGACAGATCAGCGGCTCCGACGCCATTCTGGACGCAATCCGCCAGGTCATCGCGGAGAACCCGAAGGCTGTCGCCGACTACCGCGCCGGCAAAGCCCAATCGATCACATTTCTGACGGGACAGGTAATGCGACTCACGCGCGGCAGGGCCAATCCTGCGGTCACACGCGAAATGCTCCAGAGGCAACTCCAGGACTAGTCCCTCCCTGTTTCGGCCACATTTCATAGACCGGCAACGCCGGCGAAACACTGCTGTAACATTCCTACCCGATAATCTCCACCATAACGTGGTGTGGCGCAAGGCCGCAGGCACAGAGATTGAAGGAGGAGACATGGCCAAGAGAACCAGGGATGAAGCCAAGGAATACGTGCTCAAGACCGCCAAGGAGCACGACGTCAAGTTCATCAGGTTGTGGTTTACGGACATCCTGGGATTCCTGAAGAGTTTCGCAATTACGGTCGAGGAGCTTGAGGGCGCACTCGAAGAGGGCATGGGTTTCGACGGCTCGTCGATCGAAGGATTCTGCCGCATCGACGAGAGCGATATGATGGCGCTGCCGGATCCGGAGACATTCCAGCTCCTCCCCTGGCGACCAAAGGATCACCACACTGTGGCCAGGATGTTCTGCGACGTGATGAGACCTGAGGGCACTCCGTTCGAGGGAGACCCCAGGTACGTCCTGAAGCAGAACCTGAAGAGGGCAGCGGAACTGGGATACACCTTCTATGTGGGGCCTGAGCTGGAGTACTTCTACTTCAGGGATAAGTACAGCACTGATCCCCTCGACGAGGGCGGCTACTTCGACATGACGCCGCTGGACCTCGCAACCGATCTGCGTAGAGACACAGTCCTCACTCTTGAGGCAATGGGCATCGGGATCGAATACTCCCATCACGAGGTAGCAGCCAGCCAGCATGAGATCGACATGCGCTACACGGACGCGCTTACCATGGCTGATAGTGTCATGACATACCGACTCGTCGTGAAGCAGATTGCGCTCGACCGCGGAGTTCACGCCACATTCATGCCGAAACCCGTATTCGGCATTAACGGGAGCGGCATGCACACACACCAGTCTCTATTCAAGGACGGTCACAACGCGTTCTTTGACCCGAACGGACAGTACAACCTGTCGGATACCGCGCGATCCTATATTGCAGGACTGCTGAAGCATGCTCCGGAGTTCACCTCCATTACGAACCAGCTTATCAACTCCTACAAGAGACTGGTTCCGGGCTACGAGGCCCCCGTCTATCTCTCGTGGGCGCGACGCAACAGGGCGGATTTAATCCGCGTGCCGGGATACAAGCCCGGCAAAGAGACTGCGACCAGGGTGGAGCTGAGATCGCCGGACCCCGCCTGCAACCCATACCTCGCGTTCTCGGTCATGCTGGCAGCCGGGCTGGAAGGCATAGAGAAAGGCTACGAGTGCCCCGAGCCAGTAGAAGAGAACGTATACGTGATGGGTCTCGAGGAAAGGACCCGTCGAGGTATCGGAACGTTGCCGTCCACGTTGTTCGAGGCGATACAGCTGACTCAGCAGAGCGAACTCGTTCGAAAGGCGCTGGGGGATCACGTGTTCAATGCCTTCATTCAGAACAAGCTGATCGAGTGGGACGACTACAAGACACAGGTCACCGAATTCGAACTCAAACGATACCTGCCCGTGTTCTAGGAAGACCAGAGGCCAAACCAATAACAGGGGGGCAGTCCTGCCCCCCTGTTACGTGTTTACTCTACTGCGGTACGACGGACTCGTCTCTCAGAAGTACCGGCGCGAGATGGCTGGCACACTACTGAGTCTACACCCACCCACGCAGCTTCATCACCTCGACGACGCGCTCGACGGCCCTCACGTACGCGGCCTGGCGCATGTTAATTCCATATTCGCGACTCGTATTCACGACAGAGTGATACGCGGCCGTCATCTTCCGATCGAGGCGCTCATGCACGTCGGCTTCCGACCACGGATACAGGTAGAAGTTCTGCACCATCTCGAAATAGGATACTGTCACGCCGCCGGCGTTGCACAGGAAGTCGGGTATCACGTGCACACCATTCTGGTACAGGATGTCATCTGCTTCAGGCGTCGTGGGGCCATTAGCCAGTTCGGCGACTATCCTGGCCCTGACGTTCCCCGCATTCCTGGACGTAATTACGCCCTCTATGGCCGCCGGAATGAGCACATCCACCTCCATCTCCAACAGATCGGCATTGCTGATCCGCTCGGCATCCGGCAATCCGCACACCGTGCTGGAGGACAACTTGCATTCCCAGGCAGCCTCAGGGTCAATTCCAGTCTCACAGGACGCGCCACCCTGGCTGTCACACACTGCAACGATCCTGGATCCGAACAGGTCCCGGCACAATCGTGCCGCGTGATACCCGGCATTTCCATAGCCGTGCACCGCCACTGTGGCCTTGCTCAAGTCGATGCCCAGCACCTTCGCTGCCTCCCTGATGCAGTACATTCCACCTCTGGCAGTCGCATCACCCCTTCCAAGGGAACCACCAATGGCCAGCGGTTTGCCGGTGATCACGCCAAACTGAGGCTTCTGCGCAATCACCGAGTATTCATCCATCATCCACGCCATGATCTGCGGGGTCGTGTACACATCCGGCGCGGGGACATCCTTCTCCGGACCGAGGAATGGATATACGCTGCGTACGTAAGCTCTACTCAACCGT
>PWUO01000203.1 GCA_003562555.1 Dehalococcoidia bacterium | reverse complement strand
CGCTGAGGAGATAGCGGACCCCGAATCGAGTGAGGCACTCGCCTCGGTTGTTGACAAAGAGCTTCTGCGGCGAACCGGGCTCAAGCTGTCGTTCGGCGAGGAGTTCCTTCAGTAGCGCCGCCGTCTGCGGCCACAGCGGACAAGTCCGTTGTTTTCTGCCTTTGCCCTTCAGCCGCACCAGCGAAGGGCGACGGAGTTGTAGATCGCAGGCCCGCACATCGAGCACCTCCTGCACCCGGGCGCCGGTGTTGAACATGAAGGCAAACAGCGCATGATCGCGACGACCGCTGGTACGCGTTCGGTCGATTGAGGAGAACAAAGCGGCGAGTTCTTCGTCTTCCAGGTAATCGATCGGTTTTTGAGGTTGGCCTCGTTTCACGGGAATCGCGAGAATCGGATGAACGTCGTACGAACGTTGCGGATAGCGACTCCCAACGTAGGTAAAGAAGGCACGAATGGCGGCAAGACGAACGTTACGCGTGGCAACGCCGTTGTGTCGCTCCTGCTCGAGGTAGTCAAGAAAAGAGAGCACGTCGTCGACCTTCACGTGCTCGAGATCCAGAGCAGTGGGATGCAGGCGGAGGCGGGAACACAGAAAGCGCAGCAACAACACGAGTGAATCCCGGTAACTGCTCTGGGTGTGCGAACTCATCCCCCGCACGGCAGGCAGGTAGTCGGTGAAGTACTCCGCCAGACAGCGAGAGAGGAGTGACGGTTTGGTGGTTTTCATACGGGATTCTCCGTAGCATCCGCCGGCTCACCTAGCAGCCGCGCGGAATGAGAGGCGAACCGGGCGCTTGCGGCCGAAGAGAGATCAGCGACAAAGTGCAAATACCTCTCCGTCGATACGATGGAGACGTGACCCATGTAGGTTGCAAGTTGGGGCAGCCGTGACTGTAGTTCCACCCCGCTGCGGTACCAGCGCAAGAGTACATGGACGGCAAAGGTGTGCCTCAGGCTGTGGATTGTCGGACGCCGATCATCGGCGCTACGGATTCCTTCTGCGTCGAGCAACTGCCACATTGCAAGGCGCAGCCGACCCCTACCGTAACCGTCCGCCTGCCGGGAACCGTTCCACAGCAGTCGTTTCCCGCCCTCTCTGTGTCCGGCAAGTCGATGACGCGCCTCGAAATACTGCTCAAGTTCGGCGATAGCATCCGCAGAAAGCGGGATCTTACGCGACTTGTGGAACTTCGAATCGCGGATATACAACACACCGTCCGTCGGATCGTAGTCCTTCACTTCCAACCGCAGTAGCTCTCTCAATCGCAACCCGGCACAGTAGAGCAGGACGACGGCGAGACGAACTGCTTCGCGGCGTAGGGGCGTGTGTGCGATGCGACGCAGCTTGAGCGTTCCGTCCACTAGACGGCGGATCTCGCCCTCGCTGAAGATATAAGGAAGGCGCCGCACGTGCTCGGGAGGAAACAGGCTTGAATCCGGGACGTAACAATCCGGTTCGGTCCTGCGGCGGTAGAGACTGTAGGCGCGCACGGTACGCATTTCGGCTCGTCGCACCCCGCTTGCCACGTACTTCCTCCCCTCACACCAGCTCAAGAAAGTCGCGGCATCCAGATCCGATGCCTGCCATTGGGTAAGAAAGCGGTCCAGACTCCTCAGCGTGAAGTATTCACGTGAGTAGTCTCTTCCCAAAGCCTGTTTGTGGCGTAGGAAGCGGACCATCGAGACGGCTAACGCCGAAGTGAAGCGACTCATGTCGGTCATCGCTGCACCCTCCGTTGCACTCCGCCGGGCAGCGGTAGACCAACCTCTCTGAGTTCTTCGACGGCGAGGCCCAGGTACATGCATGTACTCTCGGCGAGGCTATGACCCAGCAGATCACCAATCTCCTTCAGAGCCGTGCCTTGACGCAGAAGATGAACCGCGTAGGAATGTCTGAGGCAATGCGGGCCCTGCGCCGGGATGTCCAGACCGCTTCGCAACACACGCCTGCGAAACGCTTGCGACACCCCGGTACCTTTCATCGGTAGATACGGGGCTCGGGATGCGAGGAAGACCTCCCTATGGGGCGAGCCGGTCCTACGCGCCTCCCGTAGATAGCGGTAGAGCGCCGTCGCCGCCAGGTCGGTGAGCGGGAGTATGAGAGTCTTGTTGTTCTTGCGTTGCAGGACCCGAATACGGCGTGAACGCCAGAGAATGTCGTCGAGACAAAGGCAGACGATCTCCGAGGGACGAAGTCCATATTGGGCCATGAGGGTGAAGATCGCGTAGTCTCTGATACCGCTATCACCGGATCGTTCAAGCGATTGGAGAAAGGCCTTCACGACATCCCAGGGCAGAGCCCGCGGGGGTTTCTCGAGGCGGTAGACTCGGGGGGTGTCAATCTCGGTTCGCAGCGTCGGCGGCAGGTGCTGCCAGAGTTCCAGAAATCGCAGGAATCCGCGAACGTGAGCCACCACGTGCTGCATGGTAGCCCGGGACCTGGTGCAGCTGCTCGCCTCGATGAAACGTTCGATCTCCGTGCTGTTGATCTGTGTGAGCGAGAATCCATCAGGGGCGCGGGAAAAGTGATCGACGAAGCGGGTTATCGTGGAACTGTGCTGCCTGATTGTTTTGGGTTGGAATCCACGAACCTTGCCAAGATGATCGGCGTAGCGATCCACCCAATTCCTAAACGGATCTGGCTCTTCGGGGCCTGACGGGTCTATCATTGCACTCTCCTCTAGGTACCGGCGCATCGTCGTCACTCCGCAAGCGCATCGAGAGTCTCGAACCGCCAACCAACCTCGACAACTCTCCCAGTCCTCGGCGGTGAGCTCATGGAGTTTGCGCTCAGAGTGATCCTGTAGATAACGCTCGAGGCTCCCGAGCAGACTCAGATAGTACCTTCGGGTCGACAGCGTGTAGCCACGCCCAAGCAGCCAATCGTCAAATCCGTCGAGAACAGGCCCGAGAAACGGAAGGGAGCGGTAATACCCGGTCTTCCTGGGACGTAGTTCTTCCAGCATCGTATCCTCCTGTCGTATTCGAGTATTGCAAGGACAATACGATGCCACGACTTATGTGAAGTGATTTCGCAGTAAGTATCGGTGGAACCGTCACCTATGGTTCCAACTCCACATTACGGAGGACTCCACATTAGTCAACAAATGTGCAGCTCCACATTTGTTGACGAATCGCACCTACTCAACAACCAGATCCTCGCCGAGATGCGGCTTCTGACCAACTTCCACATCGATTCGCTCAATGCGCTCACCGTCGTGCTCTGCGGTGATGAGACGCTTACCCGCAAGTTTGGCCTGTCGATGTTGGAGGCGCTCGCCAATTCGGTGACCATCACCATCAGCGTCGAGGCCTTGGCAAAGGACGAAACCTTCAGCTACATCGAAACGCGCCTTGCCGCCTGTGGAGTGAAGAATCCGCTGTTCACCAAGAACGCCCTCGAGCTGATCCACCAGGCCGCCGGGGGGATCCTGCGCACCGTCGGCACCATTGCCAACTCCGCCCTCATCAAAGCATATCTGTCGAAAAACCAGCAGGTGGAGGCCGAGCACGTTCACTCGGTCATCGGCAGATAGCACACCCGTCTCCCCAGTGCGGCTACGCCGCACTGGGGCCCTACGGCAATCGCAATGACAAGACTACAAAGCGGGAATAAGGAACGTACTTCGGGAAGTTCCAAAACTACACTGCGGGATTCCCGACTACAGGAGCGCGGGAATCTACACCCGGTCTGGATCTCACCCGCGAGGGGGCGGCGCAGGTGCTCCTCATCGGCCCGCCGTCGAGCGGCAAGTCCATGCTGCTGGACGCGCTCACCAACGCGGAGGTGGAGGTGGGAACCTACCCGTTCACAACGCAGCGGGTTTACCCGGGCATGGTCTCCTACGAGGACAT
>PWUO01000266.1 GCA_003562555.1 Dehalococcoidia bacterium | reverse complement strand
GCCACGGGGAAGGGTTTCGCCATCGGTGCAGCCGCGCTCAACTCTCTGGGACTCATCCTGTCGTACGCGATCGCCGTCGGCATCGTGTCCATATCGGGTGGGGCCATTCAGACAACCGATCCTGGCGCGCTCAGCCTGCTGAGTGCCCCGGTTCTTGTTGGTGTATTGCTTGGCGGCATGATGCCTCCCGTGTTCTGCGCGATGACCATGCAGTCGGTGGCGGTAACCACAGAGGCGATCATTGCCGAGGTAAGGCGCCAGTGGCGCGAGATTCCCGGGCTGATGGAAGGCACGACCAAGCCCAAGTACGGCCTTGTGGTTGACATCTGCACCAGGGCTGCGCTGCGGGCCATGCTCGCCCCGTCGATCATGGCGATACTGGCCCCGGTCATTGTTGGTGTGGTCCTCGGGAAGTACGCGCTGGCAGGCTTCCTCGTAGGAGCTCTTGTGACTGGCTTCGTTATGGCGGTGATGCTGAACAACGCGGGTGGCGCATGGGATAACGCCAAGAAATGGATCGAGTCCGGCATGTTCGGAGGCAAGGGCTCTGATGCCCACAAGGCCGCCGTGGTCGGCGACACCGCCGGTGATCCGATGAAGGATACCGCCGGCCCCTCGCTGAACATCATGCTCAAGCTCATGTCTGTTATCGCCCTCATGCTTGCGCCGGTTCTCACAAACTTCACCGGCCTCATATAGCGTGAGGTTCGCTGCCTTACGGGGCGTCCGGGAGGACAAGGTCCTCCCGGACGCCTTCTTTGTTGCCTCGTTCGACGCGGTGCTACAATCACTCAGGCAATGGCAGACGCGATAGTGGTGAGGGGCGCTCGTGAGCATAACCTCAAAGACATTGATGTGGTTATTCCCCGCGGCAAGCTGGTGGTCATCACTGGAGTGTCCGGATCCGGCAAGAGTTCTCTCGCATTCGACACTATATACGCCGAAGGGCAGCGCCGCTATGTAGAATCCCTCTCGGCGTATGCACGACAGTTCCTCGGACAGATGCAGAAGCCCGATGTGGACTACATCGAAGGGCTCAGCCCGGCAATCTCTATCGACCAGAAAGGACCCAGCCACAATCCACGTTCGACGGTTGGGACCGTCACCGAGATCTACGACTACCTTCGGCTCCTCTTCGCACGTATAGGCCATCCACACTGTCCCACTTGCGGAAGGGAGATCCAGCGCCAAACGGTTCAACAGATAGTCGATGCCGTACTCGCGCTCCCCACCGGCAGCAGAATTATGATCCTCGCACCGATGGTGAAGGATCGCAAAGGGGAACACCAGCACGTGTTCCAGGACCTGCGCAAAGCCGGGTTCGTGCGGGTGCGAGTGGATGGTCACGTGCGTGACTTGTCTGAGGAGTTCGATCTCGATCGTAATCGCAAACATTCGATAGAAGCGGTCGTCGACCGCCTCGTGGTGGCTCCCGACGAAGACGCGACCCGGTTTGCGAATTCCATCGAGACTGCCCTCAAACTTGGCTCCGGCATCGTGCTGGTGAAGGTGCTCGATGGCGAGGAGATGCTCTTCTCGGAGCACTTCGCCTGTGTGTACTGTGGCATCAGCCTGGGAGAGATCGAACCTCGTACCTTCAGCTTCAACAACCCGCATGGCGCATGCCCCGTGTGTACTGGCCTTGGCGTGAAGTGGGAGATCGACCCCAATCTGGTAATCCCTAATCGCGAACTCTCGGTTGCCGAAGGTGCAGTGTTCCCGTGGTCCAGGAACGGCGCAATGTCCGTCTGGTACAGCAGCATGCTGGAGTCTGTGGCACTTCGCGACGGATTCTCCCTGCTGACGCCGTTGCGAGACCTGCCCGAGGACGTTGTCAGGACGATTCTCTACGGGGATCGCCGTGGTCCGGTTCTGGCGACCTACGATGGCAGGAATGGACTCGTTCAGCGGTACACCCGCTTTGAAGGAGTGATCCCCAACCTTGAGCGGCGGTTCCGGGAGACCGACTCTGAGGCCATGCGTGCCGAGATCAGCCGGTACATGGGGACCCACCCCTGCGCCGCCTGTGGCGGTCGGCGCCTCAAACCTGAGTCTCTTGCGGTCCAGATCAATGGGCTGAACATCATGGATGTGGCTGATATGTCCGTGCTCAGAGCCCTGCAGTGGGCTGAGTGCCTCCCGGAACGTCTTTCGTCCCGGGAGCTGATGATCGGGAATCAGGTACTGAAGGAGATTCGAAGCCGGCTCGGATTCCTGCGTGACATAGGGCTGAACTACATCACCATCAATCGAACGTCTTCAACGCTCAGCGGTGGAGAGGCACAACGAATTCATTTGGCGACACAGATTGGCAGCGGCCTTACCGGGGTGCTGTACGTGTGCGACGAACCAACCGTTGGCCTGCATCCCGCGGATGACTCCCGGCTCATCTCAACGCTGGAACGCCTGCGCGACCTCGACAATACTGTGCTCGTGGTCGAGCATGATGAAGCCATGATGAGGGCAGCCGATCATGTCATCGATATCGGTCCGGGCGCAGGAAAATGGGGTGGTGAGGTCGTGGCCACCGGAACCATCCAGGACATCATGGCGTGTGAGTTGTCTTCCACAGGAAATTATCTCAGTGGCAAGCGGCGTATCCCGTTGCCGGCGTCGCGACGAGACGGGAACGGCAAGGCGATCATTGTCCGGGGAGCTCGCGAGAACAACCTCAAGGATGTCGACGTGGAGATTCCCCTGGGCAAGTTCGTGTGTGTCACCGGAGTCTCCGGATCCGGCAAGAGTACTCTTGTGAACGAAGTGTTGTACCGGCGCCTTGCGCGGGACCTCTACCGCGCGAAGGACAGGCCGGGAGCATGCGATGCCATTGAAGGACTCGAGAGTATCGACAAGGTAGTCGATATCGACCAGTCTCCCATCGGCCGCACACCGCGGAGCAATCCTGTCACCTATACCGGAACGTTCACTCCAATCCGTGAGGTGTTTGCCCGGGTTCCAGAGGCGCGGGCGCGCGGCTACAAACCCGGCAGGTTCTCCTTTAACGTGAAGGGTGGGCGTTGTGAGGCGTGTCAGGGGGCCGGTTTCGTTCAGATCGAGATGCAGTTCCTCTCGGACGTAACCGTGCCGTGTGATGTGTGCGGCGGCCACCGCTACAATCGTGAAGCGCTGGAAATTCGCTTCAAGGGAAAGACGATCGCTGAAGTGCTCGACATGACAGTTGAGGAGGCGCTTACCTTCTTCGAGAACATACCACCCATCAGGCGTAAGCTTGAGACGCTGTGTGACGTCGGACTTGGCTACATCTGCCTGGGACAGCCCGCCCCTACATTGTCGGGAGGAGAGGCACAGCGCGTGAAGCTGGCGACCGAACTGTCAAGGCGCTCAACGGGCAACACGCTCTATATCCTCGATGAACCCACAACCGGACTGGCGTTTGCTGACGTGGATTGCCTCCTTGGGGTCCTCCAGAAGCTGGTGGACAGTGGCAACACGATGCTGGTAATCGAGCACCATGTGGATGTGATGAAGAACGCCGATTGGATTCTGGATCTCGGGCCGGGTGCCGGTGATGAAGGAGGATGGCTCGTATCCTCCGGAACTCCCGAGCAGGTGGCCGCTGACCCCGGATCCGTTACGGGCCGCTACCTTGAGGCCGTCCTCTCTCGAGAAACAGACTGCCCTCACGAGACTGTCGAATCGACGCTGCACGGCGACCACGCGACCGTGTGACTAACAGACCCTGTTGTTGGTGTTTCCTCGTTAAACGGGTAAACCACGTGGGCATGATATCTCGACGGAGCACCGCGCTCTAGCCGTGCCGGATCGTCGTGACGCAGGAGAGTAGTTGCTGCCCGAGGCGGTACTGTGGGTGGCCTGCATCAGGTAGGCCTGGGATGCGG
>PWUO01000027.1 GCA_003562555.1 Dehalococcoidia bacterium | reverse complement strand
TATCACAGCGTCGAAGAGGCGGGTAAGTGCATAGATCCTCCCGTCACCAGACAGGCCGTACACCAATGGATCAAACGCGGAGTAAACGGTACCAGGCTTGAGGCATTTCGCGTGGGACGCGCCTACCTGATACAGCATTCGGCGTTGGAAACGTTCTGCAAAGCCACCGGCAAGACGCTGAAGTCCTGATCCTCGCCGAACGATTCTGTCCGCATCTTCACCCCAGGATGTTGCGGGAGTCCATGCCACTTGACACCCACCCCTACTACGGCTAGCCTTTGCCTGTGTCGATAGAGCCTCCTGGCGTGCGCAACGAGGGTGACCACCTGGTTCCCGGGGTGGTCAGGCAGTTGCTCTCACCCGATGAGGATGTCGAGGCGCGGTACGAGATGAAGGGTGCGGAGGCGTATGCGACGCCGAAGCGGTTGATCGTCCTTCGTGGTGGTCAGACTACTACCATCGCGTACGATCGGATCGCCACCACGAGAGACGTTGCGAAGACGAATGCCTGGATCATTCTTGCAGGTGCTGCGCTGTTCTTCTTCGGGGGGACCAGCCTCGCGTTTCCTGCAGCGGGCGCAGCGCTGATCCTCCTCGGCGTCCTTGTGAGAGCCAGGCGAGTAGAGATCTTCGTGACGGGACTCAAGGATCCCGTCGTTCTCGATGGCGCACGAGAAGTGCTGGGGCCGCTTGCGCAGAAGCTCGCGGACAAACGTGGCAGACCGCTGGCGTGATGTGACCTGCCGCCGGTCGCGACCGCGTGATTCGAAAGTGCGAGGGAATACTTCCTGTCCTTACGCAGGAGCATGCTGCTCACCGTAATGACTGTGGATGCAGTGATCGGGACTACGTCCTTATCACGCGGGTAAGAGTTGGCGCCACGCGCAGGTCCTGTTTGAATCGCCACGAGAGCAGGATGGCCGCGACAGGGAACGTCCCGGCCCAGAGGCCAAGCGGTATCATCGTTGCTGCAACGTAGCCGACGAAGCCAATCATCGCCGCTGCGATTCCGCTAAGTCCGTTGATGACGAGCAGCCAGCGGGTCACTCTTCGCCACCTTCCGGGCACTCGCCACGCAAGCCCGGCAAAAAGCATTGAGAGCCCCATGAACAGGTGACCGGCGCCTGCAAGAGAGCTGAGAATGGAGTGTGGACTTCCTATGACCAGCCATTCCAGACCCGCCGCATTGCCGGATTGCAGCGCCGATGGCACCACAGTTGCCGATACGAAATACGTGGCACCGAGGACGGCGCCATGAAGTGTCGCGAACATGAGCGCGACGAGTGCAGGAGCTCTCCTATCCGCCGGGAGATAGAGGTAGACTGCGGCCATGAGGATCGGAAAGGTAATTGCCAGCAGGAAGGAGGGGACAATCCATGCCATATAGCCGGCTGCGTCGAAAGAGGCGGCGTATGCTTCTATGCCCTGCCATGCCGGCATGCTGCTCATCCAGAAGCGAAACGCTATGATGAACCACACGGTCCAGGCTGCGGCCAGCATCGCTGCCCAATAGCCTGTGTTCAGGCCGGTCCATGACCACTGTGAGCGTTCAGGCATCGTCGACTTTCCAGCGTATCGTCACGTGTCGATACATTCTACAACAAAGTAACCTGAGCGAGACCATATGTACAGCAGGATCGCCACCACATTGCGTGCGAAGTGTTCTGCTGTGGCATTCGGGTTAGTTCGGTGCGCTACCATAGCGCGTGGAGTACCGGATCGATTTGCTGAACGCGATGAAGGACGTTGGTGGATGAGTGTCACAGTGAGCAGTCGCGTGGCCGTGGTCACCGATAGCGTGGCATGCCTGCCCCACGACCTGCTTGTCCAGAATGATATCCACGTCATCCCCGTGCGAATAGCTGCAGGTGGTCGGGAGTACCGGGACAACGAGCGGGATCTGCCGGAGTCCCTGATTCGAAAGTTCCAGCGGGCGGCGATCATCGACACGACTCCCTGGCCTCCTGAGCACTACTGCCGGGTATATGAGGACCTGGCAGTGAGAGTGAGCGGGATCGTCCACGTGGTCCCGTTTGCCCGGTTTACGTCAACTATATCCCTGGCAAGAGCGGGGGCCGTGATGGCGGAGGAGAAAGTGCGGGGATTGAGGGTGGAGGTAATTGACTCCGCAGCCGTTGGAATGACGCAAGGATTTGTAGCGCTTGCGGCAGCTCACACCGCGGCACGGGGAGCGAACATGGAGGAAATATTGCTCGCTGCCGGGAGGGTCCGAAGCAGTGCGAGCGGCCTCTACACGTTTGATACCTTGAGCTATCTCGCCAGGACGGGAAGGATTAACAGGATGGCTGCCTGGGCGGGCTCCCTGCTCAACGTGATACCGATTGTCGGGCTATCAGGCGGTACTGAGCGATCACTCGGTCTGGTTCGCTCGAAGCAGCAGGCAGCACGCAGGCTGTTGGACCTCATGCGAAGCAGGGTTCATTGCGGAGACTCGCTGCACGTCGCAGTGGAAGAATCCGGACGTTATGACGAAGCCGTGGCGCTGTTGCGATCGATAGAGGAGCAACTGTGTCCTGTGGAGTCGATGGTTGTCCGGGTGAGTCCGGTTACGCAGGTCGTTGCCGGGCCCGGGTTGCTGGGGATCGCATTCTACTGCGACCGCTGATCCGGCAGGTGCTGTCTGCGTGGACCGGCGTGTCGACTTGCAGGACTGTGGCCTTTAAGGCTATTCTGTACGCAGTTGCGGCCTGATCGAGCCTGACTCGTCTCTCGCTGGTCATCCACCGGTTGTAAGGGACCTCTGATTTCGCGTGGAATTGAGTTGTGTCGCGTACTCAGTGTCGCTCGAATGGTCGTGGAGGCAAGATTGCTTCCTCGGATGAGACCTTACGTGACATGGCGGTACTGCGATAATGGTGAAGAAACTTGTGCTACTCGGTCTGCTTCCCGTTGGCTTGACGATGGGATACCTGTTTTACCTCGGCTGTGCGGCGGGATTCGCGATCTGCAAGTTCTGCGGTGGCGCAGAGGCCGGTATCCAGGGACGGGTGCGGTCCATCATCATACCTCTCAGCGGTTATGAGATTCATCTGCACCACTGGTTGTTGTCCGTGATAGCCACGGTGACGAGCGCGGTGCAGGGGTTCTTCCTGATCGCACCTGGCCTGTTCTACGGGGTCCTGGGAGGCCTGATTCTCCAAGGCGTCCTCTGCTACGGCGATTGGCACCGCATTATACGAAAGCGATGCCTGGCTCCAGCCCTTGAGACTGTTGAGCCATCAGTTCCGTAGAACGAAGTCTCCGTGTGTACGATGGTGCGTTCCCCATTGTGTCGTGCGATTTTCTGCACTACGTCATCGTCGTCTTGCGCTTGGTCTTATGCCCGCATGAGGGGCGCCGGCAGGCTCGAACGGCATATGCAGTCGATGTGTATATGGTCAACCGAGACGGCAGCTCGCAGGATACTGATCCCGTGAAGAGATAGTATCGTGTCGTTACTGCGTAGGCGCGATAGTCGTCCCTTCCTGCGAAGAGCCTCTGTGTGGCGTTCGACGGTTCGTTCGAGACTCGCGGAAACAGCTGTGTGCGCCCGAGCTGAGCGGCAGGCCCGGACCGTGTTCTTTCGTGCCAGCAGCTGAGGATGTTTGGAGGGACTGTGCCGATCGCAGGGATCCATGCGGATGGATCAGATCGCGGACGCATGAGTTCGTTGCCGAGGAGTTGATATGAAACATCGCAGGGATATCCGGAATATCGCTATCATCGCGCACGTCGACCATGGGAAGACGACACTGGTCGATGCACTTCTCAAACAGAGCCACGTGTTCCGCGATAATCAGAGGGTGGGTGAACTGGTCATGGACCAGAATGCACTTGAGCGGGAGAAGGGCATCACCATAATGGCCAAGAACACTGCGGTGATGTACAGGGATGTCAAGATCAACATCATTGATACTCCTGGCCATGCGGACTTTGGTGGCGAGGTGGAACGGGTCATCAGTATGGCTGACGGGTGTCTGCTTCTGGTGGACTCGGTCGAAGGACCGATGCCCCAGACCAGGTTCGTTCTGCGACACGCCTTCGACCGTGGCCTTGTCCCGATCGTCGTGATCAACAAGATCGACCGGCGCCATGCCCGGATAGCCGAGGTGCTCAGACTGACGCAGGACCTCTTTCTCGATCTTGCGACGAGCGTGGAGCAGCTCGACTTTCCGGTGTTGTACGCGAGTGGCAAGGAAGGTACGGTTACCACGGATCCGTCTGCCGTGGGGGTTGATGTATCCCCCTTGTTTGAGGCGATTCTTGCGCGCGTGCCTCCACCGCAGATAGAAGATGGACCATTTCAGATGCTGGTATCCAACCTGGACTTCGATAATCACAAGGGAAGGATAGCTATCGGGAGAATCTGGCGGGGCAGGATAGCGCCACGCGATCCAGTCATCTGCATTGGTGCGGATGACACGATGACCAGGTATGAGATTTCCGAGGTCCTCACGCATCTTGGGCTTGTACGTCTTGAGACGGAGGGAGTCGATGCGGGAGATATCGTTGCGGTTACCGGACTTAAGGAAGTTGCGATCGGCGATACGCTCACCAGTCCTGATTGCCTCGAAGCGCTGCCCAGGATCCAGGTGGGAGAGCCGACGGTCGAGATGACCGTTGGCGTCAATACGTCGCCCTTCTCCGGCAGAGAGGGCGAATTCTGCACCAGCAGACAGCTAAGGAAGCGGTTGTACAAGGAACTTGAGACGAACCTCAGCCTCAGGGTTCAGGATACGGAGAACGCTGACACGTTTCTCGTCAGGGGCAGAGGGGAGCTGCACCTTGCTGTGCTGATCGAGACCATGCGACGTGAAGGCTATGAGTTTGAGGTCTCGAAACCCGAGGCCATCACGAAGTTGGTAAATGGCATCCTCATGGAACCGGTCGAGCAACTCGTCGTCGATACCCGCGAGCAGTATATCGGCGTCCTCACTGAGATGCTGAGCCGAAGGCAGGCGGAGTTGACCGATATGCGTAGTGATGGAAGTGAGAACGTGCGTCTGGAGTACCGCATACCGACGAAGGGGCTGATAGGATTCCGCAGTGCCTTTCTCACCGCAACGAGAGGGGATGGAGTCATGAACACCCTGTTCCTTGGGCACCAGCCTTGGCAGAGGGAACTGCAGGCCACGCGCAATGGAGTCCTTGTGGCGTCGGAAGAAGGCAAGGCGACCACGTATGGTCTTGACAACGCGCAGGGCCGGGGCTCCACGTTCATCGAGCCTGGCACCGTGGTTTACGAAGGCATGATTGTTGGCCTGAATGCGAGACCGCAGGATATCGCAGTCAACGTGTGTAAGGAGAAGAAGAAGACCAACATGCGTGCGTCGACAGCAGATATCGCCATTAAGCTGCATCCCCCGGTCAGGTTGAGCCTCGAACAGTCGATCGACTTCGTTGCACAGGATGAACTCGTGGAGGTGACTCCTCAGAGTATTCGTCTTCGGAAGCGTCTTCTTACGCAACATGCGCGACTGCGTGTTGCGAGCCGGCGGGAGGAAACGTAGGCGCATGTCCCGCGGACAGGGGACGAGTCACCTGTTCACGTTGATGGACTGACCGGAATCGTTCTCTCACGGCAAGGCTGTCCCCACTGCTTCCACAAGGGCATCGTACGGCCGATTATGTCTCGGTGCACTGCCAACGTGGGCACTCCATGCGTGCAACATCCCGTTACATGCGTTTACCGGCACTGCCCCGCAACCGTTGATTATTGATGGATACCTGGCTGTATTCGGGCCAACTCTTGTGACACAATGAGTGGTGCAGTGAACGTGGAAGAGTCTCAACAGTTATCGCTGATGTCCCGTGGCAGGAGGCTGCTGCTGGTTGTTGTTACCGTGGTTGTTTCCCTGGGCCTCATCATCGCAGGGGCGTGTATGATTGGGCGTGACGAACCCGGGCTTACCACGTCCGGGAACGAGTGGAACGCCGACGCTCCTCTACTCGCTGAGGGAAGCGTCGAGCTGGACGACTTCGGGAGGCTGACGCACGAAGCCAGGCAGTTCTGGCAGAACCTGACCCTGGACCAGGTTGTGTCTCATGGCGTGCCGTTCACGCGCTACAATCGCCACTACACGCGCTTCTTCCTGAAGGAGGGAGAAACTGCGGAGATAGTCATCGAGGCGAACGTGCCGCTTGGTGCGTCCCTGCAGAGTTCGCATGAGGGCATCTCAGTGGCACTAATACCGGGCGGAGCGCCGTACGACGGTGCCCGTGCACACGACTACGTGCCAGCAACCGAGACGGGCAACGGAGGTTACTTCTCACGCATCAATCGGAAAGGGAACAACTGGCAGGTAAACTGGGCAATGACCGCCACGGAGAGTGACTACTACTGGCTCATACTGACCAATGTGGCGCGGCAGGATGCCTGGTGCCATTTCACTGTGAGTGTACCTTCTGATTAGAGGAGCGTACGTGAGTATGGAAGAACAGAAGAAGGGACGACAGTCTTTCGAGGGTTTTCACGTTACGGAGGACCCGGATGTTGAGCGGGCACTCGAGGAGTATCAAACCGCGGATGCGAGGCTCTTCGAGCTTGCGCAGAAATATCTGTACCCTCCCGAGGAGGTCCCGTACGTCGGGCAGCGCCAACTTGTGTTTCCGACTGTGGCGGCACGGGATGAGTATCACGAAGTGCGGCGGCTTGCGCAGGAAGCACAGCTTGCGTACGAGAGAATTGCTCGTGAGCGCCAGCAGCGCGAGCAGGCGGACTCTCACTGAGACGACCGTTCACAATTCGTGGCGTGAGACAAGCCCTTTCTCCCCGAGCTTCTGAGGTCTCCCCTGTCAGCGATGACAGACATGCTGCGGAGGGCTGAGGTGCGCGCGGTGATTCGTGGGAATACCCATTTGCGCGCGGTGAATGTGCAGGTTATTCTTGCAGTGAGCGGCTTTCCGGTGTCCGGGCCCTGGGTGGTCTCCTGCGGGCAAACGCGTTCTGAACGCCGACTCCTCCCCCTCTGGCGGCTTTTTGGCGTGCAGGAGACAACCGACCGGTCCTGACGGTCGTTATCCTAATGAAGAACCTCCTGAGAGGGGGCAGGGCATGAAGCGAATGGATCGAATTGATAGACGGAACACACTGTACTATATGGCGGCAGTGGGCACCGTGCTTGTGTTCATAGTTGCATTGGTCGGACTCTCGACCTGCGCAGACACAGATACCAGACCCTCATCTCAGGAACAGGCGGTTCTTGATGCCTACCAGCGGGGTTATCTGGACGGTTACTCGAAGGGGTACTCTGACGGCTTTACCACCGGCAGAGGCTCGAACGTAGTGCAGCAGTCCAGCGTGGCAGTGACAACGGATCGTGGATGTGCGTTGTACACGGTGGCTGTCGATACTGACTGAGCGCGGGACAGTGCACGGTGCCTCGTAACACCAATGCTGGGGAGATCATCTGCGGACTTGAGAGGATATCTGCACGTTCGTTCATGTGCTCCAGGGAGGCCACCAGATGTCAATGCTGCAGGCGGATGAGGTCCGCCGTTGGGCGGAAGAGGTGAAGCAGGCGGAGCGTGCCTATTGGGATGTTGTTGCGAGGTACGTTGTCCTCAGTCCTCCGAGCCCTGGTGAGCCACAGAAGCGACCCTCAAGAGTGTTTGATGCTGCTGCCGTCGCGGAGTTTGAGGCGCTCGAATTGAACCGCCGTAAGGCTACAGAACGATTCCACTCGATGCTGAAGCGTAGAGCTCGCGCCATGGGCGAGTAAGACTGGTGGCGGTCATGCATGGAGCGGTGTTGTCTGTGAGACCGCTACAATTCACAGGTATTCAGCGACCGTTTCCCTTCATCAGGTCGTCCGACAGTGATCCGGGAATCCAACCATGCTGGTAACGAGCGCCAGCCGGCGCGCAGCATCTTCCGGTGCTTTCTCCAGTCAGGGTCATGGGATTCGACCAGAGACCAGAACTTCGTTGAGTGGTCCATCCGTTTCGTGTGGCAGAGCTCGTGCAACATAACATGGTGGACCAGTTCAGGAGGCACGAACAGCAGGCGGGTGTTGAGACTTATGGTTCCGTTTCGCGAACAACTGGCCCATCGGGTGCGCTGCGTTCTCACCGTGATCCCCGCAATGGAGAAGCCTGTCCGGGCTGCGAGGTCGCATAACTCGGGCGCCAGTGTCTGGCGGCCCTTTCGCCGCAGCCATCTCAGTAACGCGTCGCGGCACTGTTCATAGTTGTGCGTGTTGCCGGAAAGCACCAGCCTGTCTCCGTCACGTTCAACGATCCTCACGTGCGGGTAATCCGTGGGGTTGTACTCCAAAGTCCATTCCCGTGCCAGTGCGGGAAGAACGATACGTTCGGGAAGTGCTGCAGGCGCTTCCCTCTCCCGAGCCTCCCGTCGCGCCCCGACACGAGTCGCAGCCCGATGGATCCACTTGTGGTTCGCCTCGACGATGTCCGCGACCCTCCGTATGTCGAATCGATGGGGAATCACAACCACCAGATCGCCACTCTGTGAGAATCGCAGCCATACGTTTCGCGCACTCGGACTGCGGCGAATAGAGTAGTTCATGGCGGAACTGGCTGTTTCCCCGGTGACGCGGCGTTGGGCACCCGCCTCCATCACTGAACCTCGTCCTCCGAACTGCGTTGCAGCGATGTATCGCCCGGAGGCGCACGATGCAGGTAACCAAACGCGCCAAGGGCAGGTACGCTGATCATATAGACCGCAATCAGGACCGACGGTTCGATAGTCAGATTAAGTGCTCCGGTGACGACTACTGGAAGTATGGCGCCGATGACGGTGCCGATGAGGGCCAGCGCGAGTGTTCCGTGAACACCGGGCTTCCTGCGCAGTAGCAACAGACCGGCGATCGCGCCAATGGGGTAGCCTATCATCACTGCGGCAATGACGATACCGAGTGCACCGAAGCCGAAGTGTCGGTCGCTGATGGCATAGCCCACGCCGAGTCCCACAATGGCTGCAGAGGCGATTCCCGTGGCGGCCATCACGGCGGCAACGAGCCCGAAGCGGACGGCTCCTCGCAAAGAAGAAGTGAGGCGAGAGGGTGACACAAGGCAAACTATATGATTGAAAACCACTCCAACGCAATGACGCTATGTCATGCAGGTACGTTCTGTCGCGATGACGTTTCTGGGTGGCCCTATCTCTGGTGTATGCGAGGCGATTTCCTTGACAGTTTATTTCACGAGCAGGTAGCCTTCGCTGGCTGCTTATGGTGGCGATCAGGTTTAGTGTCATATCGTTGGTGCCGCCCGGACGCCGCGTCTACTCCGGGACTATTCAAGGCGCGCAGAGAGTATGAGTTTCGATTTGGGATACGGCTCAGGCTCACCTCCAGGTCCTGGCCCCCGCAGACTTGGAGGCATACTCGGCGAGATGTTTCGGCTCTTCGGCCGGAATCTGGCACTCATGCTGCTTCTGGTCGCGATAATCGTCGTACCTCTCATAGTGGCAGGCGTCGCGGCGTTTGGTCCCGAGTACGTTGATGCTCTGATGGGTGATGGTGTCGAGGGGATGCCGGATAGTCCGCCGCAGGCGGTGGTGCTTGCCCTCATCGTGTACTTCGCCCTCTATGCGTTGGGCATGGTGGCGGTGACGGGTGCGGTCTCGGAAGCCGCGGCACGCAGTATGGCAGGGCTCGAGCGCTCGGTTGGTCACGCCTACGGGGCCGCCTTCCGCCGCCTGCCGCATATGCTTGGCGCAGGTCTCGTTGCCGCAGTTGTGGTGGCGTTACCGGTCGGTCTGGCGGCGATGTTGATGCTGCCCGTGCCGGTGACTGGTTCTGTTCGGCTGGCTGTGTTTCTGGTGTTGCTGCTGGCATCCGTGTATCTCGGAGTGCGCTTGATGTTCGCCCCGCTCGTCGCCCTGTTCCAGCAGACGGGACCGCTTTCGGCTGTGGCCCGAAGCTGGGATCTCGTCTCAGGCGCATGGTGGCGAACCTTCGGCCTGCTCCTGCTGATCGGGCTCATCCTTGGCATACTCCAGTCGGCTATCGGATTCCTGCTGAGCGCCCTGCCGGCTGTGGAAGCCCTCGTGACATCCCTGATCGTACTGCCGTTAAGCCTTATCGGAAATCTGCTGATCTATATGGACCTCAGGGCGCGCAAGCAGACGTACCGGACGGAAGACCTGGCGGGCGAATTGGAATCGCTTGCGTCGTAATTGATAGCTGTGGTGTGGACGGAAGTGGTGCACTCGATATGAGTGACAGTGAGTTTGGACCGTTCGATGGCATAGCGAGCGACTACGATGGCTGGTACGACGCCCCCGAGGGGGCGAAGGTTCTCGCCGAGGAGCTGGAGTGTCTTCGGCTGATCATCCCTGAGATACGTGGATGCTGGCTCGAGATCGGGGTCGGAACGGGCCGTTTCGCGTCCAT
The DNA here is from genome assembly GCA_003562555.1 of Dehalococcoidia bacterium. Lineage (GTDB taxonomy): Bacteria > Chloroflexota > Dehalococcoidia > GIF9 > AB-539-J10 > SKVJ01. The sequence continues at coordinate 3,939 of PWUO01000027.1, read as the reverse complement.
CCTCGGCATATCACACGGGTTGGATCCCTCTCCCTCGATGCTGGCCATCGCAGCCAGTCGTGGCATCCGTACACACGTCGGAGTGGCGGAGGACCTGCCTTTCGCAGACCGCTCTCTTGATGGCGTTCTGATGGTGGCCACGCTCTGCTTCGTCACGAACCCCTCACGCGCACTGAGCGAGTGCGCGCGCGTACTTCGAACCGGTGGCACGTTACTGATTGGACATATCCCTTCAGATGGGTGGTGGGGACGTGAGTACACCCGAAAGGCTGGCGAAGAGCATCCGGTGTACTCCCATGCGCGGTTCGTTACGGTGGATGAGCTTGTAAGTACGACTGCTGCGGCCGGCTTCAGGCTGGAGGACGCCGCTTCAGCACTGTTCTGGACACCGGGAAGCGTGCCTGCGAAATTCCCAAGACTTGAGCATCGTCTTGTTCCAGGTGCGGGCTTCGTAGCGCTCAAGTTGAGATCTCCAATCCCCTGAAATCGCGCCATGTATGTAAACGGTTCCGAGGTGTAGAATCTCGGCATGAGGGATTTAGAGACATTCGCTCGAACAGGACCATCCGACGTAGCGATCCGGGTTCATGATCTTGTGAAACGGTATGGCGATGTCACCGCGGTCGATCGGATCTCATTCGAGGTGTCATCCGGCGAGGTGTTTGGATTTCTGGGTCCCAACGGGGCTGGCAAGACTACCACTATCAACATGCTTACTGGCCTTGCGAGGCCACATAGCGGCGAGGTTTGGGTCGGTGGAGTGAGCTGTACGACCAACATCAAAGCTGCCCAGCATCTTATGGGAGTGGTTCCCGACGAGAGCAACCTGTACCCTGAGTTGACTGGCTTTCAGAACCTTTGTTTCTGTGCTGCGTTGTACGGCATGCGACGCGCAGATCGTGAAACGAGGGCGCGAGAACTGTTATCTGAGTTTGGTCTTGCAGAGGCGGCTGACCGCAAGTTCGCAGCTTACTCCCGTGGCATGAAGCGTCGCCTGACCATTGCTGCTGGCATCATGCACCGGCCGCCCATACTGTTCCTGGACGAACCCACGACGGGCATCGATGTCGCGAGTGCGCGCCAGGTGCGTCAGCTTATCGGACTGATGAACAAGGCGGGTACTACCGTATTCCTGACCACACATTACATTGAAGAGGCGGAGCGACTATGCGACCGGGTTGCCTTTATCGTTGGTGGACGAATCGTTCGTGAGGATGCGGTCAGTCGACTGATGCGGCAGGTTGAGGGCGCGCATATCGTCCAACTGGCCCTTAACCGTGCCAATAGTGAAGTGGTCGATCTCTTGTCGCGCAAATTCCCTGAACTTAAGATCGAACTGGAATCCGGCACGCAACTGAGAATTGTGTCGGCGCAGGCGATCCGTACGGGAGCGGTCGTTGTGTTCCTCGAAACTACCGGGCTGGAGGTCACGGAAGCACGTCAGATTCGGCCCTCACTTGAAGACGTGTTTGTCAGCGTGACTGGTCTTGCCGCTCAGGAAATGAAGAGAGAGAGGGAAAGGATGGAAGGTGCAAAGGAGGCCGCTTCGTGAGGTATCGCATCGCCTTCTGGAACATCCTTCTCAAAGATATCCGATCGTACTACCTGAAGCCTCCCAACATAAGCTGGGGCATCGTCTTCCCCCTCGCGTGGACGGGCATGTTCTTCGTCCGCTCCGGCGGTGGACTGGAGAGCGTGCTGTCGCTGCTCCCTGGAGTCGTGGCTCTGTCGATCCTCTTTGGCACTACATCCGTTCTCGCGGTGACGGTTACATTCGAAAAGAAGGGCCGGTCTTTTGAACGCCTGCTGCTTGCGCCCATACCGCTGGAATTGCTCATGCTGGCGAAGACATCCGGTGCGATTCTCTTCGGTGTGATCAACGCATTTGTGCCCGTAGTGCTGGCGAGCTTCCTGATTGATCTGTCCGGAACTGATTGGGGGACTCTGTTGCCGGTGGTGCTGCTCATTGCAATGGCATCAACCTTCCTGGGGCTTCTCATCGCGGTCTCGGTGAGCGAAGTCTTCGAGGCGCAGACGTTCTCGAACTTCGTTCGGTTTCCGATGGTCTTTCTGTGTGGCCTGTTCTTCCCTGTCGCGATGCTGCCGTCCTTCCTTCAACCACTGGCATATGCGTTGCCGCTCACCTATGGCGTAGATCTGCTGCACGGTGTGTTCGGTGGGAGCAGGGTTATGACGCTATCGCTCAACCTGATCATACTGGGACTCTATTGTGCCGCCCTGTTCATGCTCAGCCTGAGGAATGTGCGCAGACGCTGGATACTATGAGTTCATTTGGAGCAGGGCTGACCGGGTGAGCGGAACGCGGTACAATGGCGAATGCGGTTGCCGGAAGCACGGACAGGAGGGGCCTTCTCATGGTCAAGCTAATATCGCTCGTGTACAGGAAGAAGGGAATCAGCGACGAGCAATTCTACTCATACTGGCGCGATATACATGGCCCTCTTGTGGCACGAGCAATTCCGTTCGCCAGGAACTACGTGCAGAACCACCCTCTGCAATGGCCCGGGTTGACATACGACGCAGACGGCATTGTGGAGATGTGGTTCGAGACCGAGGATCACGTTCGACGTTACCTGGAATGGCGCGGGACGGCCGAGGCGGCGGAATTGAAGGAAGACGAGGACCGTTTTCAGGACTTCAAGAAAACTCGTCGCTTCGTGGTGCATGAGTACCAGTTCGAGACCGCGGGACGGTTCTGGAATGCGGGGGGAAGTCTTCCTGATGGTGCCGGATAGCGCGGATACTCGCGTGTCGGCAGGGCATTTCCCGTATCACCTGTGGGGAAAGCAGGCCCGCGTGCCATCCTCAAGTCCTATCCTGAGTCTAGCGTCTGTGGCAGGCTCGCGACGAAATCCCGAATCTCGTCCCGCACCCGGCGGTACACCTTCAGCCTTTCCTCACTGTCCGGAAAATCCTTCGTCAGAAACGGAGGGTCATCGAACTCGACGTGCACGTTGACCGCCTTGCCCGGGAAGATCGGACAGGTCTCGCGGGCATGCGAGCACACCGTGACGACGTAGTCGAAGGGGACGTGCATAAGCTCGCTTACGTGTTTCGCGCGCCGTGCGGAGATGTCCACTCCAGCCTCAGCCATGACCTGCACTGCAAGAGGGTCGATGTTCTTCGCTTCGATCCCGGCAGAATACGGCTCGATCACATCGACCTTCAGGTGACGGACCCAGCCCTCGGCCATCTGACTGCGGCAAGAGTTTCCCGTGCACAGAAAGAGCACTCTCACGACATCGTTCATGTGGTGCCTCACTACATATTCGGTCCCGTTGCACTGACCGTTCTCATCACTGTAGCATGTCCTATCGCATTTACGTGCCTTGCCATGACAAGGTGGAGGTGGGCTACAATGGTACTCTGCCAACTGTGGCGGACGAGGAGGGTTGGAACGGGATGATCAAGGTCATCGCACTCGTATACAGGAAGAAGGGCATCAGCAACAAGCAGTTCCTGTCCTACTGGCTTGACAAGCACGGTCCGCTGGCGGTGGAGCATATCCCTGGTGTACTGCACTATACGCAGAATCACCCTATCACGAGCCCCGGCCTTGAAGATGACGCGGACGGCATTGTGGAGATGTGGTTCGAGGATATGGATGCTTACGAGGACTACATGGAGTGGCGTGATTCCGAAGATGCGCAGGTGATGCGAGAGAGTGAGGAGAAGTTCCTCGACGATGCGCGCACTCACCGATACGTGGTGGATGAACACGTATTCAAGAAGGTGGGCATCTCAGGCCCGGTGACCCGGCTGGGCTAAAGGCCCTCGTGTCCACATGGAATGTGATTCCGTGCACCATGGGCAGCCCGGAAGATGGACATTTTGTGTGTCGCTGCACTGTCTCACGATGAGTTAGTCTGTTTGCTGTCATCACATTCCAACCTTGCGTGTGGTGCGCAGCCCTCTTTG
>PWUO01000009.1 GCA_003562555.1 Dehalococcoidia bacterium | reverse complement strand
GTACGGACATCCTGGTGCTCGCCACCGCCGGCACATTGCTCCCGGATCGCAGTGTTGACAAGATTCGTGGCGAGATCGCGTGACAATCCGTCCTGCGTCACCTCGTCAATCACGTACTGCCGCACAGCCACTATTCGTTTTGTAATTGCGGCAAGAATATCCTCCAGTGATGCATGAGGATCGATCTGAGCGCCGGTTGAATATGACGAGAAATCACGTGGCAAATCCCCCGAGTAGTCGGGTGCGGGGACATCGGTTGTGGTTACCCGTCCGATGCGCGCGCGCAGAGCCTGGAAAGCGACGTTGATGCGCGCCATTCGTGTTGGCGCGTCGGGCGCGTCCGAACGGTCCGGATGATATTTCTTAGCGAGCGCACGATACGCTGCAGCGATGACCTCTGGCTCAGCCGTCGGGCTGACCTGGAGCGTCTCGAAGTAACCGTTGTTTTCACTCTCAGCCAAAGTAGCTTCCCCTTGCCGCGATGCAAGTGTTGACACACTATGATACCTTCACAAACGCTGTGTTGCTACCGTCACATCCTCTCACGAGGCCCTTTCTATGGCGACGGGTCTGCTTTGGCTGGCCGCCAGGGTGTGTGGTATGCTATTTCACCGTTCGAAGCGTCACTCGCTGGGGATTAGTCTAGCGGTAGGACGGCTGACTCTGGATCAGTTAGGCCAGGTTCGAATCCTGGATCCCCAGCCACTCACGTATGAACTCTTGCCGTCCACACAATTTGGATTCTCGCCCTTGGGTACAGTACCTATGCACAACGAGAGTTGGCTTTTCGGCACGCTTCATACATAATCTCTTGGGTACGACCGCAATTCTATGGATCTCTCCGACGCGCTGCTAAGAGTATGGATCGCGTACTCCAGCGGCTGGGGTCTCGTGGTATCCATGGGTGTGTACCTATGGCTATCGGCATGTCTCATGGTAATCGCCCGCAAAGGCCACATCACGTACTGGTGGGCGGGCTGGATTCCTGTCGTGAACCTGCAGATCGTGTGCGCAGCGGGGAAATCACCTTCTTCGTGTTTCTGGCGCCTTCTGATCGCACTGACAGCGCTCATTGTTGGCATTTGGCTATGGATCCAGTGGTGGATTCTCCTCTGGCTTGTGCTTGGAGCGATTGTCTGGGCGATCGCCTGGGGTCGAATCTGCAGTGAACGGGGTCGATCTCCTCTCCTCGGGTTGCTGGCTGTCGTTCCGATTCTCAACCTCGCGCTGTTCGGTCTCCTTGCGTTTGGCGATCAGCCCTGAAACTGCACATCAGATCTTGCTGAAGCCTCTGTGGCTGTAACTGTTCACGGACGGTGTGCGCCATAAGGCAGGCGGCGAATGCCGCGTCCCCATCTCAGCTATGCACTGCAGGCTTATTGAGAATTACGTATTGTGTGTTGAACACTATCCGCCATGTGGATGCGGAGGTGGAGGCGTGGGAAGTGTCAGGGCGATTGGGGGTGAGGGCTGCCTAGCGTGCTCCCCGCATGGCTCGTGCACGGTTGAATCCGAGGAATGTGTAGACGCCGGGAGACACTCGCTGCAGGCACGCATAGGGCCTGATCTGATCGCCGGGGCGGCCAAGCTCGACGTCCTTAATAGAAAGATCGCTGTCCAACGCGCCCGGAGTATCGTAGACGGATGACATGATCTCGTCACGGAGTATTACTCTGATGTCCTCAAGCGTGAACACCCTGCGGCCTTTGGCGGTCAGAGCGAGTCCCGCAATATAGGGGCCCCACTGGCGGAACGAATAGGTCTCCTCGAACACGGCCCGCTCCTCAGGGTCGGTGATCCATGCGTCGGCCAGACGCTTCTTTATTTCGGGCACATCGACTGATGGTTGCGCCTGTGCCGCTGCGGGCAGGAATGGAATCGCGGTTGAGGGAGCCTCGGTATGCGAGTCTCCGTTCGACTTGTTGGCCGAGGGTCTTGATGAGCCGAGATCCCTGAGTCGTTCCATTATCCACAGGCGTGCAAGCATCTGAGGCGATTCGTCAAGGTCTCGGGCGAGTGCTCTGAGTTGCTCGGCCCTGTTAACCGGAAGCTCAATCCGAAGCATTATCGAGTCCGGCCCTGCTTCTTCACCCGTATCCCTGTGGCGCGATCCATGCTCCTGGGCCCGGCTTTCGGACGTTGTGGCGTTGCCGGCCATGCCCATGATGCTTCTGAGCATGTACTCATCGACGTCGGGCTCTCCCGGGTTGTTGCGTGCGGCGCGTCTCGGATTGACGGCATTGCCGAATGGCATGTCAGTGCCCTGATCAAGTGCGTCGTCATATGGAGGACGCCCGTGTGGTCGCTTTCTCTTGCCTCTGTCAAACATCGCAGACCTTCCCGAAATTGCGTGTCCTGGTAGAAATATAGCAGAGAGCGTTGTGTTTTCGCATGTACCTTCGTTGATCCTGAGTGATGTACCGGTGCCGACTCATCTCGTTTCCGATCGCGCCAGTCGTTTTCCGTGGATTGAGCCGCGCGAGAGCGATGCAGCTATTCCGATGAGGCAGGCGACCGTGCAAAGTATGAATGTGGATTGCATCGCGTCGACGAAGAGATGCGGGGGAGCCGCAGCGACGTCAACGGCTCCGATTCTCGAGGCAATGAACAGCGTTGCGACGCCCATACTGAGAACCATGCCGACCTGGCGGGTTGTGGAGAGCGTCGCGGATGCAATGCCGTACTGAGAGGAGTCGACTGACGCCATGACTGCATTCGTATTTGGAGTGGAGAAGATACCCACCCCGAGGCCCAGTAGTGCGAGAGCGAGGATCACAAGTGCCAGCGGTGAAACGGTGTCGAGTCTCGACATCGCGAATAGAGCACCTGCGGTGAGTGCCATGCCTACTGACGCGAGGATACGGGGCTCGATGCGGTCGGAGAGGCGGCCTGCGATTGGAGATACCACCGCCTGGATTACTGGCATGGAAACGAGAACGATGCCGGTTGCTCGTGGGGTTAGACCTGCCGCTATCTGCAGGTAGAGGCTCAATAAGAAGGTGGCTGCATAGAACGCACTGTAGTTCAGGAAGGCGGCCAGGTTTGACATCGCGAAAGGCATGTTCGACCGAAAGAGAGCCGTGTCGATGAGAGGATGATCTGACGCACGTTCGATGTGGATGAGAACGACAAACGCGGCTATGCCTGCACCGATGCTCACGAATCCGTGTGGCGCCGGCAGTTGAGTCAGGCCGTATACGCCGCCGGTGAGGGAAATAGCGTACGTGGCAAATCCACGCCAGTCGAATGACCTGGAGGCCGACGCCGGCTTCTGGTCAGGCAGCTTGTACAAGGCCGCAAGAAGCAACGCCAGTCCCAGTGGCACATTTACCAGGAAGACAGCCCTCCATCCGAACGATTGTGTGAGTATGCCCCCGATGGCCGGGCCAATCGACAGTCCCGTGTAGAGTGCGGCTGCGTTGATACCGAGAGCTCTGCCCCGTTCGCCCGGGCCGAACGTGGCGGCGAGTATGGCCACCGCGGTGCTGGCAAGCATTGCGCCACCACTGCCTTGTACCGCCCTTGCGGCGATGAGCATTGTTCCATTGAGAGACAGGGCAGCAAGCACCGAGCCTACCGTGTAGACCCCGACGCCTGTGATAAGGACTCGTTTTCTGCCGCGCGAATCTGCGACCCTGCCAAACGGTATGAGTAGGATCGAACTGGTAAGCAGAAATGAGGTAGCCACCCATGCGAGCGAGACCGCGCTCATTCGCAAACCAACCCCGATAGAGGGCAGGGCGACGTTCACGGAGGAGCCCATGAAGGGGAAGACGAAGGCGGCAGCGCAGGTTACCAGCAGTACCGCGCGCTTATTGACATTGGTAGCGCCTGGGTCTGTCACGTATCGACATTATAGCCCAGCGTGGCTGG
>PWUO01000146.1 GCA_003562555.1 Dehalococcoidia bacterium | reverse complement strand
GGGGCCAATTTACGAAGGGTTTCTGGTCGGGGTGAGAGGATTTGAACCTCCGACCACCTGAACCCCATTCAGGTGCGCTACCAGGCTGCGCTACACCCCGTACCTACGGACACTCAGTATGCTATCATATCGCTATTCGTGCAACAACGCGGTTGCCATGACTGAGGCCACTAGAGAATGACGAAAAAGCGACACCACCACAAGCCCCACATCCCGCTCTCCAGCCACGCAGAATCCAAGTTCCAGAAGCACGCCCGCAGGCAGAGGATGATCGCCATCGGCGGCGCCGTCTTCCTGGGCGTCATCGTGCTCGTTGTGGCAATCGGCCTGTACATAGACCGCATCGCCCCGATGAACGAGACCATCCTGCGAGTCAACGGGCGCTCTTTCACAATGGGATACTACGTGGATGCACTTGAAGTGTATTCGGGAAGCGTAGATCCGTCTCAGATGAACGTGATCGCGGACAGCATCAAGTCGCAGATCATTCGCGACGAGATCGTGCGCCAGGGAGCCGCAGCCGAGGGCATTGTCATCTCCTCTGCGGAGATCAGAGAGGAATTGAAGTCCGCAGATGTGAAGGACACCCGTATGATGCGAGACCTCGTGGAGGTTTCGCTTGCAAGCACCCAGCTTCATGAGCACCTGAGGGCACAGATTCCCGCACAGATTGAGCAGGTTCGCTTCGAGATCATGCTCGTTGAGAGCCGGTCGGTCGCCACGCAAGTTGAGGCTGCACTGGCAGGCGGGGCTTCCATGGTCGACCTTAGTGAAGCGCACTCTGCCAACCCGAACATTCCTGTGGTGCAGGACTGGGTACCGTACGAGCTGCTCGCCAACAGCGAAGTTGCCCAGGCTTGCAGGACATTGCCGCCCAACGGCACTGCGGTCATACACGATCCGACCGCGTCCAAGAACGTGGGATACTGGCTGCTCGAGGTAATCGACCGGGATGATGCGGGTGCGATACACGTGCGTGCCATCCTTGCCGCAAACCTTGAGGAAGCACAGAGGGCCAGGGAGCGGCTGGAGACGGAGGACTTCGCGACCGTTGCCCAGCAGTACTCGCAGATCTACGACATGGCGGAGGGCGGCGACTTCGGATGGTTCACTCCCGATGACGCGGTTACGGAAGCATTCGACGCGGTGGCGTTCGACTTGGAGCTGGGCGTCGTCAGCGAACCAATCCGTGAGACTGAGGTTCCCACATCCGGAGGGCACTGGGTGGTTCGGCTGCTTGAGCGCGAAGAGCGCGCCCCTTCGGACAGCGTGGCGGATGCACTTGCCTCCACCGCCTTCGACGAATGGTACACGCAGCTAAGCCAGCAGGCAGTCATCGAGGACCTGCTGACCACCGAGAAGAAGCAGTGGGCGATCCAGCGCGCCATGTAACGCGCGGTGGCAATCGCACAGAGGAGTGACGATGCGCGAGATAGGGGTCGGGCTACTGGGCCTTGGCGTAGTCGGCAGCGAGGTCGCGCATGTACTTCTTGACCGCTCCGCACGATTGTCGGAGCAGGTCGGCGCATCGGTCACGTTGAAGAAGGCCCTTGTACGAGATTTGAGCAAGCAGCGCCCCTACGCGTTCCCTGCCGGACTTCTTACGACTAATCCTGACGACATCTTCAATGATCCATCCATCAGCATCGTCATCGAGCTGGTGGGAGGTGAGCAACCCGCACTCGACTACATGCGACGCGCCATCAGCGGCAACAAGCACGTGGTGACGGCGAACAAGGAGGTCATCGCCAAGAACGGCTACCGGCTGCTCTCGCTCGCGACCGAGCACCAGGTAGACCTGAGGTACGAGGCGAGCGTGTGCAGCGGGATCCCGGTGCTCTCGCCGCTGCAGCAGGACCTGGCTGCCAACGAGATTCAGGCCATTCACGCCATAGTGAACGGCACGACGAACTTCATCCTTACCAAAATGGCGAAAGAGGACCTCCCATACGGCGACGCCCTGCGCCAGGCGCAGGACCTCGGGTACGCCGAGCCCGACCCCACGAACGACGTCGAGGGCATCGATGCCGCATACAAGCTGGCCATACTGGCGAGCCTGGCGTTCCACACCCCCGTGCGTCCGTCGGATGTCTACCGCGAGGGCATCTCCGGACTGGACCCGAAGGACTTCACGTACGCGCACGAACTTGGCTACGCCGTGAAGCTCCTTGCGATCGCCCGGCAGCGGGGAGCCGCGCTCGAGACACGAGTGCATCCGGCACTCACGCCGCTCGACAACCAGCTGGCGACCGTTGACGGTGTCTTCAACGCAGTTCAAATTGACGGCGACCTCGTGGGAACGCTGGTGTTCTACGGCAGGGGTGCGGGAGGAGGGCCTACCTCAAGCACTGTGGTGGCGGACGTACTTACGATCGCACGCAACATCGCCATGGGCGGAATCATCAGGCCACGTATGGAGCTAAACCGGCGCATTCCGGTAATGCCAATGGCCGACATCGAGACACGTTACTACTTCCGGCTCTCGGTGATGGATCAGCCGGGCGTGCTGGCACAGATAGGCCGTGTGCTCGGGGAGCACCGCGTCAGCATCTCCGCAGTCATTCAGAAGGAACTCGATCCGGTCGCACAGACCGCACAGGTCGTCATACTCACCCACCCCTCACGAGAGCAGTCCGTACAGTCAGCCGTCGGCGAGCTCGCCGCGCTCCCGCTCATCAATCGCGTCTGCGCGCTGATTCGCGTGGAGCACTGACGGCTGCACGTTGGCACAACAGGAGCATTCGCAGATGAACAAGTTGGGCGTGCTTGCACGATATCGCGATCTTCTGCCGGTCACTCCGGCAACGCCGATTATCACACTGGGAGAAGGAGACACGCCCCTGGTGCGCTCGCACACGCTGGAGCACGAGTTGGGCGTGGGTGAGCTCTACTTCAAGTTCGAGGGGTGCAACCCCACGGGATCGTTCAAGGACCGTGGCATGGTGATGGCTGTGGCCAAGGCGGTTGAGGCGGGAAGCACGCGGATCATCTGCGCCTCGACCGGCAACACAAGTGCGTCTGCCGCCGCTTACGGAGCACGGTTCGGTCTGGAAACGCTGGTGGTCATCCCGGAGGGCAAGATCGCCATCGGCAAGCTGGCCCAGGCGATCGTGTATGGCGCCCGCATCATCGAGGTGAAGGGCAACTTCGACGAGGCTCTGACCATCGTGCGCAAGCTGTCGGAGTCGCACCCGGTGGCACTGGTCAACTCACTCAATCCACACCGAATCGAGGGGCAGAAGACGGCCGCGTTCGAGGTGGTGGATGAACTTGGCGACGCCCCTGATTTCCTGTTCATTCCCGTGGGCAACGCGGGCAACATCACAGCCTACTGGAAGGGATTCGTGGAATACGAGAGGATTGGCAAGTCCACGATCAAACCGCGGATGATGGGGTTCCAGGCTGCGGGTGCCGCGCCAATAGTCGAGGGAAGGCCGATCGAGCACCCGGAAACCATCGCCACTGCCATCCGGATCGGCAACCCTGCGAGCTGGAAGCAGGCAGAGGCTGCGCGCGACGAGTCCGGCGGTGTGATTCGGGCGGTAACGGACGATGAGATCATGGATGCCTACCGGCGCGTGGCGAGATCGGAAGGCCTCTTCATCGAGCCAGCTTCGGCGGCGTCACTTGCCGGGCTGATCAAGCTGTCGACTGAGAACGACTACTCACGCGCTCGCATCGTGTGCGTATTCACAGGACACGGACTCAAAGACCCCGGTCTTCCCGCGAAGTACGCGGAACCGCCAATGCAGCTTCCGGCCGATCTTGAATCCGTGCAACGTGCGCTGTTCAGTTGACTCCCTGCCCGACTCTACGAAACCGAGAGGTACATGGTGCAAGCTGACGCAATCAAGGACGCAACACGAGCCCTGCTCGCCGCAATAGGAGAGGATCCGAATCGCGAGGGACTGGCCGACACGCCGCGTCGGGTGGCTGAAATGTACGCCGAGCTGTTTTCCGGACTGGGCAAGGACCCTTGTGCCGAACTGTCGGTGAGCTTCGACGAGGGCCACCAGGAGATGATCATCGCCCGCGACATTCCGTTCTACTCAATGTGTGAGCACCACCTGCTCCCGTTCTTCGGCGTGGCACATGTAGGCTACATCCCGGGAGATGAGGGCAAGGTGGTGGGCATCAGCAAGCTCGCGCGCGTGGTGGACGTCATCACGAGACGGCCCCAACTGCAGGAGCGGATGACTCGACAGATAGCCGATTCCATCTTCGACGCGCTGGACCCGGACGGAGCCGCCGTGGTCATAGAAGCGGAACACCTCTGCATGGTGATGCGTGGCGTGCGCAAGCCGGGCACGACCATTGTGACATCCGCGGTGAGGGGCACATTCCGCACCAAGGCAGCGACGAGGGCCGAGTTCATGTCGCTGATTCGAGGCAACCGGCAGTTGTAGCGTTGGCAGCTACTCGCCCATGATCTGCACGACGATGTGACGCGTACGCGGGCGCGTCTCAAAATCGACCAGCACCACCTGCTGCCAGGTTCCCAGCGCCATCTTCCCATCTACCAGTGGCAGGGCAACCGAAGGTCCCAGCATCGAGGCACGCACGTGGGCATGTCCGTTGCCATCACCCCAGCGGCTGTCATGTTCGTATGCCACGCCCGTAGGGGCGATCCTGTCGAACGCGGTGCGAATATCGGCGACCAGCCCCGGCTCATACTCTATCGTAGTGATTCCTGCAGTGGACCCGATAACCGCGACGACAACGATGCCCGATGTCACACCGGAGCGATGCACACAGCTCCCCAGTTGCCCGGTGAGGTTGAGCACATCACCATCTCCCCTGGTTTGCACGGACAGCTCATGCGTCGTAACCATCAGGTACAGATATCCTCCCACACAACGTCGCCAAACCTGAACACCGGACCGTCGGTACACACCTTCCTGCGCCCCTGGAGCGTCGGTATGGAGCAGGCATAGCACGCGCCAACGCCACAGCCCATGCGGACTTCGAGAGACACCTCCGCAGATACGAGGAGTTCACGCATACGTGGAGAACAGGACACCGATGAAAGCTGATGTGTTATGTCGCCATTCCCGGAGGCGAACCCGTGCGCAGCGACACACATGCCATGGGGACCGCAGAGGTACACCTGCGCAGCTTCCTCCAGAAGCGGAAGAGCCACCTCGAGCGCCGAGCCGAATGCGCCGGCAGACCCGTCATCAGTTGCCTGCAGCCACTTCACATTGTCGAGGGCTTCCACATCCTGAACCAGTTCGCGCAGCGCGGCAGGTATCTGATAGAGGTCGCGTGAGCAGCGTACGCCATGCACCAGTATCACTTCACGGCGCCCTGCGAGACTTGCCGCGAGGAAGCACAGCGGGGCGATACCCATTCCTCCCGCCACCAGGACGACGCGGCCAGTCACCGACGGCACCGTATATCCGTTGCCGAGCGGACCGGTGAGCTCGACCGTGCAACCCTGTTCGACACGTGAGAGTAACTCCGTTCCGGTTCCGGCAACCCGAAACAGCAACGCAATACGGTCCCCGGACGCTGCGTGAATGCTCAGGGGCCTCCTGAGCGGCAGTCCGCCACACCGCACCATCACGAACTGTCCCGGCCGAACCTGGGACGCAATCGATGGTGCGTCCAGCACCTGCAAAACCGTCTCAGGACCGACGAACTCGGAGTGACGCACAGCCGCTGTCAATTGAAGCACTACTTCCTCCGGTTAAGGTATGTCTCCATGCGTTCCACGCTGTACGTGCGACCTGCGGCTGTGACCGCATCGAGCACGACCTGCAGCGTATCGAGCGATGTGTAGCAGGGGATGCGGTGCTCTACCGCCGCGCGGCGGATCGCGAAGCCATCCTTGAGTGCCAGTCGACCACCCGTGATCGTATTCACGACCGCGTGTACGGAAGAATCGCGAATCACATCCAGCACGTTAGGATGTCCCTCGCGCAGCTTCTTCGTCACCATCTGCACCGGCATGCCGAGTGCTGCGATCATGGCGGCGGTACCTTCCGTCGCGTGCAGCCCGTAGCCATACTCGTGCAACCGCTTGACCAGTGGAAGTGCCTCGGTCTTGTCTCGATCGGCAATACTCAACAGTACGCTGCCCTTCGGCGGCAGCATCAGATTTGACGCGATAAGCGCCTTAGTGAGCGCGCCGGGAAGATCGAAATCTATGCCCATCACCTCGCCCGTGGACTTCATCTCAGGCCCAAGGTAGTTGTCGACACCGATGAGCTTGGACATAGAGAACACGGGGGCCTTGATGCCTACCAGTCGGCTCTTCTTCCACAGACCACCAGAGTATCCCTGGTCCCTGAGCGACATGCCCGCCATGATCTTAGTGGCAAGCCTTACCATCGGGACGCCGGTGACTTTTGACATGAACGGAACAGTCCGGCTGCTTCGAGGATTGACCTCGAGGACGTACACGGAGGACTTCCCGTCTTCACGAACAATGACCATCTGCACGTTGATAAGACCCCGGACACCGAGCGCCACTCCGATGCGGGTTGTGTAGTCGAGCATCGTCTCGACCTCTCCCTCCGTGAGGTTGACGCCGGGGTACACCGCGATAGAGTCGCCGCTATGGACGCCCGCGCGCTCGATGTGCTCCATCACACCCGGGATGAGCACCTGCTCGCCATCACAGATGGCATCAACCTCGACCTCCTTGCCGAGGAGATACTTGTCGATCAGCACCGGGTGCCGACTGTCAAGATCCAGCGCCATGACGAGATAGCGGATGAGTTCGGTCTCGTTGTACACGATCTCCATCGCCCGGCCACCCAGCACGTAGCTGGGACGTACAAGCAGCGGATAGCCAAGATTGCGGGCAACACCCATCGCCTCTTCGATGGTCGTCACACCGGCTCCGGGAGGCTGCGGAACGCCAAGGCGCTCGAGGAAATCCTCGAACCGTCGTCTGTCCTCAGCAATATCGATGGCCTCGGCGCCGGAGCCGAGGAAGGGCAAGTTGTTTCGCTGCAGGGGCCATGCCATATTGATGGCGGTCTGACCTCCGAACTGGACGATAGAAGGGGACACGTCCGCACCTTCGTTCTCGAGGATGTTCCGCATGCTCTCTTCATCCAGCGCCTCGAAGTAGAGCCGGTCGCTCGTATCGAAATCCGTGGACACCGTCTCCGGGTTGGAGTTCACGATGATGCTCTTGATACCCATCTCCTGCAAAGCCCAGGCGGAATGAACACAGCAATAGTCGAACTCTATCCCCTGCCCGATTCGAATCGGACCACTACCAATGACGACCGCCTTCGGGCCATCCAGTGGTGTCGCCTCGTTTTCATCCTCATACGTGCTATAGAAGTACGGAGTCTCAGCAGCGAACTCTGCAGCGCAGGTGTCCACTGTCTTGTACACGGGCACGATACCCCATTGTTTTCGGACCTCACGTACCTGCTCCGGCAGGCGGTCCGCGAGCACACCGATGCTCTCATCAGTGAAGCCCATACGCTTCGCGGCTCTCATCAGTTCCGGTGAAAGCTCACCACCCAGCAACTTCTTCTCCATGTCGAGTATGTTGCGAAGCTTCTGGATGAACCACGGATCGATACCGGTGATGCGGCACATCTCATCATCTGATGTGCCACGCCGCAAGGCCCCGAGGAGCGCCCAGAGCCGCAGGTCATTGGGATAGAGCGGGTAACCATCGATACCACCCTCCTTGCCCCAGTCGGGGTCCTCCCAGAGGAGTGTCTTCTTGCCGACCTCAAGCGAACGCACCGCCTTCTGCAGCGCGGATTCGAAGGTGCGCCCGATGGCCATTACCTCACCGGTAGCCTTCATCTGACTCCCGGTTATCCTGTCGCCCATCGCGAACTTGTCGAACGGCCAGCGTGGGATCTTGGCGACGATATAATCGATCGCAGGCTCGAACGAGGCAAGCGTCTTGCCCGTGATCGTATTGGGTATCTCGTCGAGTCGTTTTCCCGTCGCCACCTTGGCGGTAACACGGGCGATCGGGTAACCGGTCGCCTTACTCGCCAGCGCCGAGCTGCGGCTCACGCGGGGATTTACCTCGATGACGTAGTACTGACTTCCCTGCACCCCCAACTGGTCGGGTGCCCAGTGCCTGGCGACCATCGGGTGCGGCGTGAGGGCGAACTGGATGTTACAGCCTCCCTCGATGCCGAGCGCACGAATGATACGAATGCTGGCGGACCTCAGCGTCTGATACTCGCGATCAGTAAGGGTCTGGCTCGGTGCCACGACAATGCTGTCGCCAGTATGCACCCCCATCGGGTCCATGTTCTCCATGCAACAGATGGTGATGCAGGTATCGGCAGCATCGCGCATGACTTCGAACTCAAGTTCCTTCCAGCCGGCGAGGCAGCGCTCGACAAGGACCTCCCCACTCATGCTGCACGCGAGGCCGTTCTCGGTAACCGCTTCGAGCTCCTCCATGGTGTAGGCCATACCGCCACCCGTGCCGCCAAGCGTGTACGAGGGACGGACGATCAGCGGAAGTCCAATCGCCTGGGCGAGATCCTTCGCCTCTGCGACGGAGTGAACCGTCGCACTCTCCGGTACCGGCTCACCGATGCGGATGAGAAGCTCCTTGAACAACGATCGCTCCTCCGCATCCTTGATCGTCTGGATGGGCGTGCCCAGGACTCTGACCCCGTACTTGTCGAGTATGCCGGCGTCGGCCAGTTCAACCGCGAGATTCAGTCCGGTCTGGCCGCCGAGGGTAGGCAGCAGCCCGTCGGGTTTCTCCTTCTGGATGATTCTCTCGATGACCTCGACCGTCAAAGGCTCGATATAGACGATGTCCGCAATACCCTCATCGGTCATGATGGTGGCGGGGTTGGAGTTGACGAGCACCGTAGTGATGCCCTCCTCGCGCAGGGCGCGACAGGCCTGCGCACCGGAGTAGTCGAACTCCGCAGCCTGGCCGATGATGATGGGGCCGGATCCGATCACAAGCACTTTCGACGGTCGTTCCATGGTCATCTCTCCTGTGTAGCATTGGGGATATCGGGCAGCGGGTCCACTGCGTCGCCACCGTCCGGATTGAGCATGCGTTGACCGGTGCGTTCACCGAACACCGAATCGGAGACGAAGGCGCAGCTGCCATCGACAAACGTCGCAATCACTCGTCCTTGCAGTGTGCGTCCTTCGAGCGGGGTATTTCGTCCTTTCGACAGGAAGCGCGAGACGTCAACTGTCCACTTCGTTTCGGGGTCAAACAGCACGAGGCTCGCAGGCGAACCCGGCTCGAGGCATGGGCGCACCATCCCTTCCTTCAGAACCGCCGCAGGTCCGGCAGTAAGGCAATGCACTACTCGGGCCAGGGAGAGGTCCGTCTGTTCCGACGCCGTCAACGCCGATGCCAACGCGGTCTCAAACACACTGATACCGAATGCAGCTTCTCCTGGAGAACCCGACTTGTCTTCAAGTGTGTGCGGCGCATGGTCAGTGGCAATGGCGTCGATGACACCCTCACTGACGCCTCGAACCACGGCAGCCACATCATCCCTGGTGCGGAGGGGCGGGTTCACCTTGGCCTGGTTGACGAAACGCGGCACGCCCGTGGAGTCAAGCATCATCGCGTCATCGTCGGTGAGCAACATATGATGAGGGGCCACCTCAGCGGTGACCCATACGCCCTCGTTGCGAGCCCTGCGCACCATCTCAACAGCTCGTGCAGTGGTGATGTGTGCGATGTGCACATGCCCGCCCGTCAGACGGGCGAGTGCGATGTTTCGTGCAACGGCAAGCTCCTCGGCCTCTGCGGGCATCCCACGAAGCTTCAGTCGCCTTGCTACATGACCCTCGTTCAGGACACCTCCGGCCACAAGCCTCCCGTCCTGCGCATGGTCGATGACGGGCAATCCTAGGCCCATCGCCTGGCTCAGCGCGTCGCGCATTACCACGGTGTCGGCAACATAGTCGCCGTCGTCGCTGAATCCGGCGACCCCTGCTGAAGCGAGAGCCCGGATATCCACGAGTGCCTGCCCCCGTCTTCCCAGGGTTACCGCCGCTATGGGGAGAACACGGACTCGAGCATCCCGGCGGACAATCTCCGAAAAGGCGTCCGCACGCGCGGCCGAATCAAGTGGTGGCCTGGTATTCGGCATGCAACACACCACACCGAATCCACCCGCAGCCGCGGCAGCCGTACCCGACGCCACGGTTTCCTTCTCCTCAAACCCTGGCTCACGCAAGTGACAATGCAGGTCGACGAAGGCAGGAGCGATGACCAGCCCGCGACAATCAACGTGGACGCATCCTGCGGGAACCTCACCCGGGCGCTCGACGATTATGCCATCAAGTACCACAACGTCGCCAACGCCATCACGCCCCAGCAGCGGGTCAATCACTCTGGCATCGTGGAACACCACATTTACGGTTGATCGGATCGTCACACGACCCCCGGACGGAAGCCCGCAGCCTCTGCTTCCTCACTTGATGCGGACAGGAGCAGATTCTCAGGTCGAATCGCAGCGGCCCATCGGCTTCGGGCCGGATGGTACTTTCTTCTGTGGGTCGGCTCATCATATGCCTCGGCGGTCGCAATAACGGGAGGCTCCATCTCATGATCACAATACCAACACCGCACTCGCGGAGGAGTCCCCACGATCAGCACGAACTTCTGCGGCAGGTAGCGCAATTCGGACGGCTGGTTGGCAACGCATCGTTCGTTGGGGCAACGTATTCCCGTATCGTGGGTGTACACAGGATGCGAGACCGGACGCCAGTCATCTCCCAGGCCCTCAGCGGGCTCCGTCACCCGTGGGCTGCAGCCCAGCAACAGTGAGATGAGCGCCATACGCACCGGTACTCCCTGATGCGCCTGCTTGAAGTAGAGGCTGCGAGGATCGGAGTCGATCTCGAGCGACAACTCGTCCACTCGCGGCAGCGGATGCAGGACGATACTACGTTCAAAGCCCTTTCTTCGCAGAAGCTTCCGATCTACCACCGGATAATCCTCGGGACGAAGATCTCCTTTCTGCGCCTGCATCCGTTCCTTCTGAAGGCGCGTGACGTACAGGGCATCAACCCCCTGATCAAGCTCGAGTTGCGCGGACAGATGCGGCAGCATCGCGAGCTGATGAGGACTGCGTGGGGTCATATAGAGCGCGTCGACCGGAAGGACTCCTTCTCCGTCGGCCTGCAACAACACGTCGCCGCGCACCAGTTCGCCACCGTAATCGGTCGCCAGCTTGCTCAACACATGCTCCGGTGCGGCAAATCCCACCCCCGGGCGGAATACGACCGTCGCACCAAAGCGAGCCAGGGCGAACGCAAGTGAGTGAACCGTACGTCCGTACTTGAGGTCTCCCCACAGTGCGATGCGCAGTCCCTGCAGCCGTCCACGCTCATGCTGCAGCGTGAAGAGATCACAAAGCGTCTGAGTTGGGTGTTCGTGTCCGCCATCACCCGCATTGATGACCGGGATACCAGCGTAGTCGGCAACCACCCGTGCCGCACCCTCCCAGGGGTGACGCATCACAATGAGGTCGGCGTAACCACCCACGACCCTGGCCATATCGGCGAGGGTCTCGCCCTTTGCGAGCGATGTGGCTCCTACATCGATGGCACTGACCAACTGACCACCGAGGCGAAGCATGGCAGTCTCAAACGACAGCCGCGTCCGCGTGCTCGCCTCAAAGAAAAGGCTGGCCATGATCTTGCCGCGACACACCTCAGAAAAGGCAGCCCGATCCTTCGAGACCTCGGCCGCCAGCGCCAGCACACAGGACAGCTCCTGGTTCGAGAAATCATCCACTCCGGCGAAGCTTCTACCCGCAAGTCCACGCACCACCTCCTCCGCGCTGCTCATTCCGGCACTCCTTCATCGGCGCCCCTACTCACGATGGTCACCGAATCCTCCTTGTCCGTCTCCACAAGACGCACTCGGACCAGTTCGTTACGCGCGCTGGGAATATTCTTGCCCACGTAATCCGGCCGTATCGGCAACTCACGGTGTCCACGATCAACCAGAACCGCGAGTTGGATGCTGCGCGGCCTGCCGAGATCCACAATTGCGTCCATTGCCGCGCGGATGGTGCGTCCGGTGTAGAGCACATCATCCACCAGGACAACATCGCGGTCGCTTATGGAAAAGGGAAGGAAGTGTCGTGACAATGCCACCTGCGTCCTGGGTGGAGGCACAACAACACTTCGTGCGCCTGCGGCGTTCACGACACCAGCCAGAGCGCGCCGGCGCACCGCAGCATGCCTGTCCGAATGCGAGTGGTGCCACTCGTGATCCACATCATCCCGGTACGAAACGACGTCCAGCGCACCCACCGGCACGTCCCTATTCTCATACGCGAGGATTCCTTCGCGCAGGCGGCCGGCCAGGGGCACACCACGGGTACGGACTCCAACCAGAACAACGGTCTCTGCACCGTGATTGCGCTCGAGGACCTCGTGCGCAATACGTGCCAGCGCACGAGAGATATCTGTGGAACTGAGAAGGAGCTTCGAACTCATTCACACGCCTCAAATCCCGGATGGGACAGAGGACGACGTCTGCGCGAAGAGCCTAGAATACGTGACTGTGTCATGACGCCCTTGCCAACCTCTCCGGGTTGAATTAAAGGTCGATGTATTTTAGCACCCTGCGAGGCTATGCACCAGTCACAACGCCCCACGCATTGAACACAGACGCTTCTGACTCGGCTGACACCTGCCAACACCTACTCATTACCTTTGACTGCTATCATATGCCGGTATAGAATCGCGTAATTTGCGCGTGCGATAGAGGCGCGTGCGCCAGACGCGTTTCACACCACGCATACGAGCACTGCACCGTTCCCAGGCGTATCCCAATCTGCGGTGCGAAGGAGAACTGACATCATGGCTTACGATGCAACCAAAATGAAGGACTGGGAGATCGCAGAAGCCGCGGAGGCACAGATGCCGGCTCCCGATGAGTGGCGCGACAGGCTTGGGCTCGAAATAGATGAAGTTATCCCGTACGGCAGACTGGCGAAACTCGATTTCTTGAAGATAATGGACCGGCTTCGGAATCGCCCGGACGGAAAGTACATTGAGATCACTGCCATCACGCCGACACCACTTGGCGAAGGCAAGAGCACCACGTCGCTCGGTCTCATCGAAGGGTTGGGAAAGCGCGGCCTGAACGTGGGTGGCTGTCTGCGACAGCCTTCCGGTGGGCCCACGATGAACATCAAGGGAACCGCAGCAGGCGGCGGCAACGCGCTGCTCATCCCCATGACCGAGTTCTCAATGGGACTCACGGGGGACATCAACGACATTACCAACGCACATAACCTCGCCATGGTGGCACTCACTGCGCGGATGCAGCACGAGCGCAACTACACTGACGACGAACTGCTGAAGCGCACCGGGACGAGAAGACTGGACATAGACCCCACACGTGTGGAGACAGGATGGGTGATCGACTTCTGCGCGCAGAGCCTGCGCAACATCGTCATCGGCCTCGGAGGCCGCATGGACGGTTTCACAATGCAGTCGCGCTTCAACATCGCGGTGAGTTCAGAACTTATGGCGCTTCTCTCCATCGCCACCAATCTCGCCGACCTGAGGGAACGGATGAACCACATCACCCTCGCCTACGACAAGAAGGGTGAGCCGGTGACGGCTGCTGACCTTGAGGTGGCGGGAGCGATGACGGCGTGGATGCGCAACACCATCAACCCGACGCTCTGTTCCACCGTGGAGTACCAGCCGTGCATGGTGCACGCAGGCCCGTTTGCGAACATTGCGATTGGCCAGTCGTCAATCATCGGCGACCGGATTGGACTCAAGCTGTTCGACTACCACGTGACGGAGAGCGGCTTCGCCGCGGACATCGGCTTCGAGAAGTTCTGGAACGTCAAGTGCCGCTACAGCGGACTGCGACCCCACGTATCGGTGCTGACCACGTCCATTCGCGCACTCAAGATGCACGGTGGTGGGCCGGCGGTTGTTCCCGGACGCCCTCTTCCCGAGGAGTACACGAAGGAGAACGTGGGCCTGGTTGAGAAGGGGCTACCTAACCTGATTCACCACCTGCATACCATCAAGCTGTCCGGCATCAGACCGGTAGTCTGTATCAACTGCTTCGCCACAGACACACAGGAGGAGATAAACGTCGTGCGCCGCGCTGCAGAGCGGCACGGTGCCCGGTGTGCCGCAGCCACCCACTGGGCAGACGGAGGTGATGGAGCACTCGAGCTTGCAGATGCAGTCATTGAGGCCGCCAACGAGGAGACGCCGTTCGAGTTCCTCTACATGAAAGACATGAAACTGCGGGACAGGGTGGAACGCATCGCCCGCACAGTCTACGGGGCTGACGGTGTCGATTGGGCTCCTGAGGCGGAGGCCAAGGCGAAACAGTTCGAGAGCGATCCGTCATACGACGACTACGCCACG
>PWUO01000309.1 GCA_003562555.1 Dehalococcoidia bacterium | reverse complement strand
CCCAGGCGCGCCTCGGCGACGTAGCGCTTGTCCGCGTCCAGCAGCCAGCCGGAGACCTTGGTGGCCTGTCCGAAGCACAACGGCAGAAGGCCGGTCGCCCGCGGGTCCAGTGCCCCGGTGTGACCGGCCTTCTTCGCCTGCAGCAGATACTTGACCCGGCCCAGCGCCTGGTTGGAACTGCGCCCCCGCGGCTTGTCCAGCAACAGGATGCCGTCGACCTCGCGCCGCTTGCCCGCCATGTGGAAGTCACTCAACCGGAGACGCCCGGGCTCAGGCCCCGCGTTCCGGCCCCCGGTCCGACCCGCGATCTTCCTCGGCCCCGTCATCCACGCCGCCTTCCTCCGGAGACTCGGAATCGTGCGCGTGATGCGCCCGATCCTCCGCCAGCGCCCGATCGATCAGGGACGACAGATGGGCGCCACGCTCCGGGGTGTCGTCGTAGACAAAGCGTAGCTGGGGCACCGAGCGCAGCCGCATGCGCTGGCCGAGCGCCCGGCGCAGGAAGCCGGCCGCATTGTTCAGCCCTTTCTGCGCCTCCTGGCCCTTCTCGGCACCCTCCAGCTGGGTAAAGAACACCCGGGCGTGAGCGAGATCCCGCGAGACCTCGACACCCGCCAGGGTAATCATCCCCACGCGCGGGTCCTTGACCTCCATGCGGATCAGCTCGGCCAGCTCGCGCTGGATCTGTTCGCCGACCCGGTCCGAACGATGGAAGTCGCGGTTTGCAGGCATCAGAGCGTCCGGGCCACCTCGACGCGCTGGAAGACCTCGATCTGGTCACCCGCCTTCACGTCGTTGTAGTTCTTCACCGCGATACCGCACTCGGTACCCGCCTTGACCTCGTTCACGTCCTCCTTGAAGCGACGCAGGCTCTCCAGCTCGCCCTCGTAGATCACGACATTGTCGCGCAGCACGCGAATCGGGTTGCCGCGCTTGACCGAGCCCTCGACCACCAGGCAGCCCGCGACCTGGCCAAAGCCCGAGGCCTTGAACACGTCGCGCACCTCGGCCAGGCCGATAACCTCTTCGCGGATCTCCGCCGACAACAGGCCGGACAGCGCCTGTTTCACGTCGTCGATGGCCTCGTAGATCACCGAGTAATAGCGCACGTCGATCTCGTTCTCGGCCGCCAGGCGCTTGGCACCCGCATCGGCACGCACGTTGAACGCGATCACGATTGCCTCGGAGGCCATCGCCAGGTTCATGTCGGACTCGGAGATCCCGCCCACACCGGCGGACACCACCTTCACCCGGACCTCGTCGGTCGACAGCTTGACCAGCGACTCGCGCAGCGCCTCGGCCGATCCCTGCACATCCGCCTTGATGAGGATGTTCACGGTGGCGATCTCGCCTTCCTGCATCTGGTTGAAGATGTTTTCCAGCTTGGCCGCCTGCTGCGCGGCCAGCTTGCGCTCGCGCTGCTTGGTGTCGCGGTGCTCGGCCACCTCGCGGGCCGTCTTGTCGTCCGCGACCACCAGGACCTCGTCGCCCGCCTCCGGCACGCCGGAGAGGCCGAGGACCTCCACCGGCATCGACGGACCGACTTCCTTCACCGCCGCGCCGGTGTCGTCGAACATTGCCCGCACGCGGCCGTACTCCTTGCCCGAAAGCAGGATGTCACCGTGCTTGAGCTTGCCGGACTGCACCAGGATGGTCGCCACCGGGCCACGCCCCTTCTCCAGACGCGATTCGATCACCACGCCACGGGCCGGGCCCTCATCCGGGGCCTTCAGTTCCATCACCTCGGCCTGCAGGCCCAGGGCCTCCAGCAGTTCGTCGATCCCCTGCCCGGTATGGGCGGAGACATGGATGAACTGAGTATCGCCGCCCCAGGCCTCCGGGATCACTTCGTGCTGGGCCAGCTCGTTCATGACCCGGTCCGGTTCGGCCTCCGGCTTGTCGACCTTGTTGACCGCGACGACAACGGGCACGCCAGCCGCCTTCGCATGCTGGATCGCCTCGATGGTCTGCGGCATCACGCCATCATCCGCGGCCACCACCAGGATCACGATATCCGTGGACTGGGCACCACGGGCACGCATGGCGGTGAACGCCGCATGCCCCGGCGTATCCAGGAAGGTCACGCCGTCGTGATTGTTCTTCACATGGTAGGCGCCGATGTGCTGGGTAATCCCGCCCGCCTCGCCGGAAGCGACCTTCTCCTTGCGGATGTAGTCCAGCAACGAGGTCTTGCCGTGGTCGACATGCCCCATCACGGTCACCACCGGCGGGCGCGCCTTGGCTTCGGCGTTCTGCTCGAGACCGGTATCGATCTCGTCCTCGACCGAGGTCTCCTTCGCGGCGATCGGGTTATGCCCCATCTCCTCGACCACCAGCATCGCGGTGTCCTGATCGATGGACTGGTTGATGGTCGCCATCACGCCCATGCCCATCAGTGCCTTGATGAGCTGAGGGGCCTTGATCGCCATCGCCTGGGCTAGATCGGCCACGGTAATGGTTTCCGGCACCTCGACATCCCGCACCACCGGCGCGGTGGGTTTGGCGAAACCATGCTTGCTGGTTACCGCCTGGGCCGCGGCGGACTGGGCCTTGCGGCCTTCGCCCTTCTTGCGACGGCCACGACGGTCGCCGGCCACGTGAAGTTCCTTGCGGTCATCCTTGCGGCCGCCCTTGCGAGCACCCTTGCCGGCCTTGGCATCACCCGCCGGTGCCGCCGGTGCGGCGGCCGGTGCGGCCTGCCGGGCTGCGGCCTCGCGTTCCAGCCGTACCTGTTCTTCCTTCTCGCGCTTGGCCTCCTGGGCCTCGAGCTCCTTCTGCCGGCGCTTCTGGCGCTCCTCGCGCTCGGCCGCCTCCTGCTTGCGGGCCTCGGATGCCTTGCGCTGGGCCTCGCGTTCGGCCTCGACCTGCAGCGCCAGCTGCTCGGTCCGGCTCAACGGGCGCTTCGGCTTGGCCGGCGCCTCGGGCTCCGGTTCCGGCGCGGGCTCTTCGGCCGGTGCCTCCTCGGCAACCTCGGGCTCCGGCTCGGCCGGCGTCTCGGCCTCCGGCTCCTCGACGGGCGGCTCTTCGGCCGCCGGAGTTTCCTCAACCGGGGCCTCGGCAGCCGGCTCTTCCGTCGGGGTGGCGGCACGCGTCTCTTCCGGAGCCTCCGGTGCCGGCGCCTGTTCCTCGGCGGCCGGGGCTTCTTCCACCGGCGCCTCCGGCTGTGCCTCGGTCGGCTTGCGTTTCAGCGTGCGCTTCTTGCGAACTTCGACGTTGACCGTCTTGGAACGCCCCTGCCCGGAACTGACCTTGAGGGTCTGCGCCTGGGTACGGCGCTTCAGCGTCACGCGTCCGGATTCGCCACCCTCGCCGTGCGACTGGCGGAGGTGATCGAGCAGCTTGCGCTTTTCCGCGTCGGTGATCGCCGCCTCGGGGCCATCGACCTCGACGCCCGCCTCCTTGAGCTGGACCATGAGGCGGTCAACCGGCGTCCCCACCGATTCCGCGAATTGCTGCACTGTCATTTGCGCCATGGCGCCTACCTCCATTCCAGATTCTTTTCAGGCCAACCGACAGCCTGTGATACGGGGTCGTACGTCGAACGGCCGGGGATCAGTCCCCGGTCTCGAACCACGGGGCGCGCGCCGTCATGATCAGCGCCGACGCCTGCTCCGTATCCAGCCCGGTCATCTCGACCACATCGTCGGATGCCTGCTCCGCCAGGTCCTCCATGGTGCAAACCCCGTGTGACGCCAGCGTGTTCGCCAGTGCCACGGTCATGCCATCCATGTTCAGGAGGTCCTCGGCGGGCTCGAAGCCCTCGCGACCGTCTTCGGCCGCAATGGCCTTGGTCAGAAGCGCATCGCTTGCGCGGTTGCGCAGCTCCTCGACCATGTCCTGGTCGAACTCTTCGATCGCCAGCAGCTCGGCTTCATCCACAT
>PWUO01000083.1 GCA_003562555.1 Dehalococcoidia bacterium | reverse complement strand
GGCGACATATACGGGATCAGCAGCTTCCGGTCCGACTTGGAGAGAACGCCAATACCGCGATAGATGTCCTTTGGATCAACCAGAACGACTTCACCGGACTTGGCATGCCCGACGATCGTGTCCACGAACGCCTCAAGCCTCGTGACAATCCCAGCCTCGGCTGCGTGCTCATCGATCTCGAGCTGGCCGAACGGTTTGCCACCCATGATGTCATGCACCATGCGAAGCATGAACGAGTTAGGTCCGCATCCGAAGTTGGTAATAGCCATTCCATAGAGTTGTGGATTCTCGCTCACGAGTCGGGCGGCGGCGATGAACTTACCCTCGTACGCCCAGTACGGCCGATCCTGATATGCCTTAGGATCAACTTCTTCGAGCGGAAGGTAGTCAAGTGGTATCGGTACCGCCCCCAGTTGCGCCAGTTTCTCAGCGATTCCGAGATTAGCGCCTGCATCCTGCGACATGTAGGACCTGGAGAAGATTACAACTCCCAGCTTATCGCTTCGCCGCAGTTCCTCCAGTAATTCCCGACCATTGTCCATCTGCTTGTTTCGGAACGACTCGAGCGCCTTCAACCCTGCCACGGCAGCGGAGCGTCCCCGTTCACGGCTGTACCCCATAGCAACCGCCGCGTCCTCAAGGTTCCTGATGACATCCTCGTCTCCCTGGCTGAAGTCGAGGGTCGGGATTATAAGGCGGTCGCCCAGGTCAACTGCGTGGCGTATTATGTAAGGCGCTGCCTGCACCAGAGGGCAGGCATACTTCTGGCTCTCAGGGCCCTCCATCAGACCAAGACGTATCGCTGAGGGGAACAGAAGATAATCAGCATCCGCAAGGTGAGCTGCATGACCATGTACCAGCTTGACTGGGAAACAGCTGTCGGTGTAGGCGAGCTCCGTAGAACGCGCGATGATATCCGCAGTTGTCCTACCGGTGACCACCGGACGCGCTCCCAGTGCGTTCACGAATTCTATCAACAGAGGTGCGAAGTCATAGACGAGAAGCGCCCGTGGAATGCCGACTGTTGGACCGGTGCTGCCATCTGTGCCTGTAGCGTTCGCGAACAGGAGGTCCTCTCTATCATCGAAAGGCGTGCGCTGCCGGGCATGACCCGCGGCTGCATCGTACCGGTCACACCTGCTTCCGTAGAAGGTCGGTTTCTCCCCTGGTATTTGCATTCTGCTGATAGTGCAGTTGTTGTCGCACGACTTGCAGGTGAAAGTGGACAGTGCGACATCGGCATCGATGACTGCCTGAAACCCCTTGAAACTGGAGGGGCGACCTTCCATCGTCTCCCTCGCCAGCAATGCCGCGCCGATCGCACCGGTGATTTCCTTGTGCTCGGGCACCATGAGGTGCGTGTCCGGAAGTTCACGCTGGAATGCGGAGACTACGGCCTGGTTGTAGAACACGGCTCCCGTAAGGATTACGCGCTCTCCGAGCCGTCTGTTCTCAACCACTTTGGATAGATAGTTCTTAGCGATTCCGATAGCCAGGCTGCTGGTGATCACCTCGAGGGGTATTCCCTCCTGCTGTGCTCGTGCAACCGACTGCGCCATGAACGACGCGCAGCGGGTTCCGAGGTCAATCGTGTAGGATGCGTCGAACGCGAGCCTCGCAAACTGTCCATCGGTTACTCGTACGCCGAGCATCTCAGCCAGCTCGTCAATGAAGCTCCCGGTGCCTGCGGCGCACGCTTTGTTCATCTGATAGTCGACCACGACGCCGTTGCGCTTGATGACGAGCTTGGAATCCTGGCCACCTATCTCGATTATGTCGGCTTCAGGGTCCAGTTCCGCAGCAGCACGAGTTTGCGCGGTGATCTCGTTCTTGATGAGGTCTGCACCGACGAGACTGCCTACAAGATAGCGACCGGATCCGGTGATGCCGACGCCAGCGATTTCCACGCGGGACGCACCCTTGTCCAGAAGGCGACTGAACAGTTCCTTCACCGCCTGTACCGGACGCCCCGCTGTCATAAGGTAGTGCTTGGTGAGCACTTGCCCTGTCTCGTCGATGATGGTGGCCTTCGTACTGGTTGAACCTATATCAATGCCGAGATATCCAACGCACCGTTCGGTGACCACCGGCTGCGCTGGCGCAGCACTGCTGTCCACCGTCTCCAGGGGAGGCATGTGGAAATACTGGGTAGGTGCATCGGGAGTTTCAAGCAGTATGCTGTCGGATCGTTTGCCAACGGTCAGCAGTGCCGCTCCCAGAGCCTGCGTATACAGGTAGTTCTCAGGCACCGTGACCGTAGCCGGTGCCTCGTTGCGTGTAGAGATGACATCTTCCAGTGCCTTGATAATGGCGGCGTTTGCTGCCACGCCCCCGACCACGAAGATGGGCGGCGTGAATGGACCCTTCTTGAATGAGCCCACCATTCGGGCGACGCTCTCACACAGGGCGAAGAGCATGGGTTCAACGGAAACGCCCTTCTGCTGCAGATGAATAAGATCAGTCTTCGCGAAGACGCTGCAACGCGCAGCGATGCGAGGCGCCGCTCCTTCGTGCCTAAGCGCCAGCATGGAGAAATCATCCATGCTGATGCCGAGGCGATATGCCTGCTGCTCAAGAAAACGGCCCGTGCCTGCGGCGCAGAGTGGGTTGGACTCGACCTTCCAGGGCTTGCGCAGTCCATCCTCAAGTTCGATGATGAGTGATGACTGTCCCCCTATCTGGATGATGGTCCGCGCATCGGGGTGTGAGTGCAGAACTCCCGAAGCGATGGCGAGGGAGCTGCTGTAGGTTGCCCATCCAAGCTCCGCGGGTATCGCCGAGCTCGCTGAGCCTGACAATCCCACCGCACTGATGACGTCCTGAGGTGTCTCCTCAAGCAAACGGGACATGAGTGCCTGCACCGCGGATCGGGGTCCGGTACTGACTCTCTCTACGTCCTGTCGAACGGTGTTGCCGTTCTCATCAATCAAGCAGAGCTTGACGCTAACCGAGCCAACGTCAATTCCTACATAGTACTGCATGTGTTCGAACGTGGATTGTACCACACTCCCCGGAGATTGGCCTGCCATGTACCATAATGCGCTCGCTACGTGCCAGGGCCGCCGCTTTAATCCGGCCGGCGGCCCTGCCCGCCAGTTCCTACCTACGGAAGACGTGCTACATGGTATGGTCCCATACAGGCAGGGCCATCCGTGTAGCGTAGTGTCAGTTCGTTGAGATCAAGGATTATGGACGTCAGTGTCTGCCACTGATCGATCCTCTGGTAGTTCTCATCCGGGTGTCGGCAGATGGAATCAGGATAGCTGAAGTGATCAGACAGCGCTTCTCGAATCGTCTCGACATTCAGCTTGCCCCGACGAGCTTCCAGGAGCCTTCGCAACCTTCGGCTACGGTAAATCGTGTCTGGAAGGGTGCTCTTGCCCGTGTCGCGCAACCGGAGCATAGGAGATTCGAAGTGATTCGCGTGAGTTACGATACCATCCTGCGGATACACGAACAACAGATCGTTCGGCAGGTTCTCCACGTCTATGACTTCGCCCCCCTGATGGCCGATAACCATGTTCATGCTGTTTGGTCCCACGTTACACATCAGCATTCGCAGTGCATTCGACATACGGGTCGAGTTGAGGATGCCCCTGAGCTTGATAAGGAATGGCAGTCCAGGGCGGAATGAATCAGCCTCGGGGCGGATGTAGTTAATACACACGCCCATGCCTACAGAGTTGATACCACGATGCCCGATCGTTCCCGCTTCGGCATGCATCAGGACATCGGGCTTGTCCCGCTGCTCTATCTGGAGAACCACCGATGTGTTAAGCGCCTCTGCACGCCAGTCCCAGTTCTGCCCGATTATCACGTGGCCATTCTCGGTGACCTCTGGAAGGAGTCCAAAAGATGTGCATCCGCCTGAAGCCGGATCAGCCATGGGGTTGGGAAGGCAACTGAACGTCAATTCAG
>PWUO01000289.1 GCA_003562555.1 Dehalococcoidia bacterium | reverse complement strand
TGAACTCCGAGAGGCTGGAACCTTCTCCTTCGCCCGCGGCGCGCTTGATCGCCCGGTCGATATTGTCCGAAGGCATGTTGCTGTCCTTCGCCTTCTGCACTACAAGCCGCAACTGGTAGTTGCTCTCCGGATTCGGGCCACCTGTACGCACTGCCAGCATAATCTCACGGGTGAGCTTCGTGAACATCTGCCCGCGCCGGGCATCCGCAACGCCCTTCTGTCGCTTGATTTGCGCCCACTTCGAGTGTCCAGACATGTTGTAACTCCTGGAAGAATTCTATCACCGTTGCACCGTATGACGCAGAACGGTGCCTCACGGGAAGTGGAGGTTGGAGCCCAGTGCGAAGCCGAGATCAACGGCCCGCTCGTTAAGGTCCCGAAAGCGGGACGGGGACCCCTCGGTCACGGCACGCGCGAGCGCGTCCCTGGACACGACCTGTGTGGCAGCTACCACGGCAGCCAGCATCACGATATTCGCTCCAAGCCGCGACCCGAGCGCAACCTCGGCATTTTCGCTTGCTGGAACCGCCACATGCCGCTGCAGGGCGGATACAGCAGGCTGCACGTCCGACGGATCATAGAAGACCACGCCGTCCGGACTGGCAGTCCAGCCGAGGTACTGCGCGTAGGCTGACTGCGACAACGCCACCAGGATGTCGGCCTTCGTCACATACGGAAACGCGATCGGATCGTCGGACAGCACCACTTCCGCACGGCACTGGCCACCGCGCGCGGCGGACCCGTACGAGCTGTTGCCGGACACCTGCAGCCCCTGTGAGAACGCGGCAGCACCGAGCAGCGCCCCGGCAAGCACCACGCCCTGGCCGCCAAGTCCACACAACAGTACCTGTCTGGTGTTACTCATCGGTGAATTCACCTGTAAGCAGCGATCGGCCACGGTCGAAGGCTGTCGCATCAGTGCATTCATCTTTCCGAACTGCAAGCGACTCGACGTACGCGTACGCCTCCCTCACACCATCCAGACGATTCTGCCGCCCAAACTGCGTCGGACATGGAGAAACCGCCTCGACGAAAGAGAAACCTTCGACGCCGATGGCTGTCTTGATCGCACTCACGAGCTCCGGCCCCTGGGTGACAAGGTACCTGGCAGCATAACGAGCACCCGCAGTTCGGACCAGTGCGCACAGATCAAACGGCGTGTACGTGTTTCCGGCCGGCGTGGTATGCGTCGTGGCGCCTGTTGGCGTCGTCGAGCACACCTGCCCACCCGTCATTCCGTAGTTCATGTTATTGGCGCAAATGACAGTTATGTCATGATTGCGACGCGCTGCGTGAATAAGATGATTACCACCTATGTCTGCCAGATCACCGTCTCCGCTGACTACAATTGTAGTGAGCGACGGATTGGCCAGTTTCGCGCCAACCGCGAACGGCACAGCCCTCCCGTGCAGACAATGCAGCGTGTCGGCGTTGATGCAGGGGCTGGGTATCCAACCGGCGCATCCGATCCCCGAAACGAACAACGTGCGATCGATGTCCAGTCCAAGTTCGTCAATTGCGGTAAGAAGGTGACGCAACAGAATGCGGTGGCCACAGCCTGGACAGAACGGCAGCGTTACGCCTGGCCTGAGAAGTTCCCGCCATGTTGTAGTCACGCGACTACCCCCCTGGCGGCCTCGACGAGTGGCGACGGATATATGACCGTGCCGTCCATTTGCTGATAGGGCACGAGCCTGCACTTGGCAACGGACGCAACCACGTGAATCATCTGTCCAAGATTCATTTCGGGCACAATGATCGCATCAACACGTTCGGAGAGCCGCCTGACCTCCTGTTCGGGAAATGGCCACAGGGTCTTCAGTCGCAACATCCCGACCCTGAGTCCCTCACTCCGCAACTCGTCCACTGCGGCCAGCGCGCTTCGGGCCGTGAATCCATAGGCCACGAATGCCACATCCGCATCTTCAAGGTGGTGCTCCTCAATCACCGCGATCTCCGGCACATGCATCATGATCTTGTTGTGAAGCCGGGCTGTGAGTGTCCGGTGTGTCGCGGCGTCCTCTGTCCGACGGAAACCGCGCGCATCATGAGTCGACGCGGTCACGAGAAGCTTCTCGCCATCACCGAAGCGTGGCATCGGCGGCACGCCGTCGGACGTGTCACACCCGAACGGCGGAAACCCGGGAGCCTTGTCGCGCTCGTACAGATTCACCTCAGGCGCAACTTCGACAATCTCACGCAGGTGCATCGTCGCCGCCTCGGCCATGACCAGCACCGGAGTGCGGTACTTCTCAGCGAGGTTAAACGCACGAATCGTATCGTCGTACATCTCCTGCACGGACCATGGCGCCAGCGCGATGGTCGGGATGCCACCGTGAGTACCCCAGCGTGCCTGCATCACGTCGCCGCCACCGACCAGCACCTGCCCGGTGCTCGGGCCGGCGCGCTGGCCGTCGACGACCACCAGCGGAGCCTCAGTCATGATGGCATGACTTATCCCCTCCTGCATCAGGCTGAAGCCAGGACCGGACGTGACAGTCATAGCCTTGACTCCGGCCCATGACGCGCCGATGCAGGAGCACACCGACGCGATCTCGTCCTCCATCTGGCTGAAGGCAGCGCCCACCTCGGGAAAGCGAACGGCGATCCGTTCCAACACCTCGGTAGTCGGAGTGATGGGATATCCAGCGAAGTAGCCGCACCGCGCAGCTACGGCGGCCTCCACCGTGGCATCTGCACCCGAGAGGTAATACCTCCCGGGTTCAAGCACGCTGTGAGCTGTGCGCCATGCCATAGTATCTGCCTCAGCCTGCCGCACCGCGTGTGCGGATCCAGTCCGCCGCAACCACGATACGATCGCCGCTCATTATAGACCATCGCTACCGGAATGCGCAGCAGCGCGTCCACACGACCTCGTGGGGCTGCCACACCCACACATCCATGCAGTACAATGCCACCTCAGGGAGGACTGCCACGTGCTCAGAACTATCAGGGATGGAAGTATCACCTCGCCCGGCGGCTTCGTCGCTGGTGCCGCCGCGGCCAGCATCAAGTATCAGGACCGACTGGATCTCGCAGTCATCTGCTCGGAACTCCCCGCCGTCGCGGCCGGTCTGTTCACGATGAACGCCGTGCGATCAGCCCCCGTGCTTCTCAGCACGCAGCGCCTTGCACTCGGCACCGCACGCGCGATAGTCGCCAACTCAGGTTGCGCAAACGCGTGTACTGGGGCACGCGGCCTACACGATGCCGAGGAAATGACTGCACTCGCGGCCGACCAACTTGGTCTCAGGATGGAGGAGGTACTCGCCGCCAGTACAGGCGTCATCGGCACATTCATCCCGATGGAGCGGATCGCAGCCGGACTTGGCGCGATGCGTCCTGATTCCTCCCAGGGTCATGATTTCGCCCGCGCAATTATGACCACCGATACCGTCGCCAAGGAGATCGCGGTCTCCGTGGAGTTCGAGAGCGCGACATTCACGATCGGTGCAGCCGCGAAGGGCTCAGGCATGATTCACCCGAACATGGGCACCATGCTGTGCTTCGTCACTACCGACGCAGCCGTCGAGCCCTCCTTCCTGCGTGATGTACTCACGCGCTGTGTTGACCGCACATTCAACATGGTATCTGTCGATGGCGATACCAGTCCAAGCGACTCCATCTTCGTACTCGCGAATGGCATGGCGGGCAATCGGCCGTTCGACCGTACAAACGGGGCGGCCTTTGAGGAGGCACTCGGCTACGTGTGCGAACACATGGCCAGGGCCGTGGCCGCCGACGGAGAAGGGGCCACCAAGTTGCTGGAGGTAACGATCAGTGGAGCGGCATCCCCTGCCGACGCACGTAGTGCCGCGCGTACCGTCGCAGGGTCGATGCTGGTGAAATCTGCCGTACACGGAGCAGATCCGAACTGGGGACGCGTGGTCTGCGCCGCGGGAAGAAGTGGGGCGCACGTAGATCCGGAACGCATCAG
>PWUO01000298.1 GCA_003562555.1 Dehalococcoidia bacterium | reverse complement strand
CGTCGGGGTTGTCCTCTGCTGGGACGATGCGGTACTGCTTCAGCATCTTGCGGTTGAAGCCGCGCCCCTTCATCGCCTCGATGGCAACTGGCTCAGGCCGCTCAAACGGCCTCACAACGTCCGCAGGCAGTGGCTTGGGCCTACCCTTCTGCGACTCGGCGTCGGACGGCGCTGTGGGCATCCCAGCGCGTTCTAACAGCGTTATCGCGGCCTCTTGCCTGCCCATACCCACAGGGCCAGTGAGGAAGTCGAACGCATTGCCGCCATCGCCCGTCGCCATGTCATGCCACAACCACACCTGGCCCTTCTTGCTGATGGACAAGGCGGGGGTGTTCGTGTTGCCGCGCCAAGCGGCGAAGTAGACGCCAGGAACCCCAGGCTCCACCTTGGAATCAGGGAAGAACTCCAGGATCAGCTTCGTCAGGTCGGTAACTTGAATGGCGGCAGTCAGTTCATCGCCACTGCGCTTCACGCGCTACCCCTAACCTGAACCACGCTGCCAAGTGGGATGTCCCTCTCCTTGTCGCCGTCATGGAGCCTCACCTTAATGCTCGCCCCATTGACGCCCACGACCAGGCCCTCAAGCTGGGGCTGACGAGGCGAGGACAGGTCAACGAACACAACGATGTCGCCCTGATTCGGCTTCGCCTCACTCTTCTCTTCCGGCGCCATCTCGGCCTTCTGAACCACTCGGCCATCAACGAGGAGGTTGTCGAGAGTGAGCCGCTTGGCTCGCCAGAAGTCGTCAGACGCAACGACCTTCACGGCCTTCTCGAACATCTCAAGAGCGTCCTCGCTACCAATCTCGTCGTAGAACTTCAGCAGCTTCTTCCGACGAGCGGACGTGAGGGTCCTCACCGAAGGAAGTGGTCCACAGTTCTCATTCCAGAGTTGGACCATCACCTTCGCAACCGCGTCACGCTCCATCGAGTTGATGTCCAAACGCTTCGCCTTCGATGAACGTTCTTCTTCGTTGGTCTTCTTCTCGTTGTTCTTCTTAGTGTCGGATTTTCCTACGTTGGGAAAACCTACGTTGGAAAACCCGTCCTTGGTTGAAACGTCGTCCTGGACGACCTTCTCGTCGCTAACGTAGTAGAGCGACTCGCGCAACTTGCCGCCGTCGTCGCGTTGCCTCTCCCGCTTCACGTAACCGGCAGAGATCAACTCCTTGACGGCTTGGCGCGTGGCGTCACGGCCATCGGCGCTCAACTCAACGAGTTGGCTCAGGTAGTACGTCCAACTCTCTGAGAAGGTCATCATTAGGGCCAGCATCCCCTTCGCCTTGAGGGACAGAGAAGGGTCACGCATGGCGGCGTTGCGGATGACGACGAAGTGACGCTCAGGTCTTGTCCTGAAGGCTGCTCGTGCCATGGCTTACTCTTCCCAGAGGTTGAGTTGGAACGCTGGAGATATCGACTGCCGACCTGCGCTGCGCTCGATTCGCTCTACTGCGTCGAAGGTAATCAGGTCACCGTCGCGCAGGGCAGCCTTTGCGGTTCGCTCGGTAACGCCGCAACTCTCGGCAAGGCTGTACCAGTCGATGTTCTCGACGTAGCCCACTTCATCCGCTTGGGCTGCCAGTCGCAAGCCAACGCATTGTGCCGTGGGGCTTAGGCCTTCAAGGCGTGCGATCCAAGCCAGCAAGTGTTCATTGGGAAGTTCTGTGGTAAACTCTGCTCGTGGGACGTGCGGGTCCTGCATGATGGTCTCCTTCGTGAGCGGAAAGACGGACGATGGATGGAGGATGAAGAGGCGGTCACTCGGTCGCCTCTTCACCCTGTTTGGGTTCGGCCATGGACTTCAGTTGAGCAATCAGGCCCATCTGCGACTCGTCTGGTTGGTAATTGGTCATCACCATGACCTCCATCAGGAGGTAGTAGGCAGCGACGGCCAGCATCATCGGGTCTTGTCCGCGATACCCAGACTGGAGGGCGTGTAGTTGCAGGTACAGGTTCGTGCGATGGGACTCAAGTGACCTTATCTTCGCAGTGTCTTGTTTGATGGCGCTCATCTTGTGGTGACGCGCCCACTTGGCTCGGGTGCGCCACCTGTAATACTCGTGCGCCTGCTTTCCTGTTTCTGCAACGTACTCAGCGACCGTGTTCGACAGGTCGGTGTCGATGTGGTCGATGCTCTCTTGGGTCATGTCAATGGACGTTGACAGGTCGGCTATCTGGCTCTCGACCTTACCGATCTCAACTTGAAGCTCATGGACTCGATTCATGATCCTAGTATGACGTTCTGCCCATCTTCGGTACTGGCTTGCTCGGCTTGCGTCTTCGAGATTTCTTGAATCCGAGTTGGAATCGGCCACTATCGAGCGTCTTGGCCCACTCGGCATCGCGCCTCTTGGACTCTGCGATGTCCTCTTCGGTGAGGCCCCAGAACTTCTCAGGCGTCGCTATCAGCGGCTTCTTCCTCTTCTTCACTTTGCGTGGCATCTTCTATACCCCTGTCACCCACGAGTTGTTGGAATATCCGGGTAGCGGCCTTGGAGTCAAGGCAGTGGATGATGCAACCGTCAAGCTGTTCCTGCACGTACATGATGCCGGGCCAGCGTAGCCAGGACATCCAGTAGGCGACGAGGTATCCCGCCCGAGGCTCCGTCATGATGAAGATGCGGTCGTAGACGGGTGCGATGTCGATGACGTGCATCGCTACCTTGTTGGACACCTCCTGCTCGATGGTGTTGTGGTCAAGTCCCTCACGTAGGTTCTCCAAGTTAGGGTTGAAGGCTGGGATGACCCACCACTGGATGCTCGGCTTCGCTCTGTCCTGGACCTTGATGGCGCCCATGTGCTTGAGGTCTTTGGAGATGGTCATGATGTGGGCGTGGATGCCGTAGACATCCTCCAGGAGCTTGTTGATGGTGTTCAGGCTATTGATCCCGTCGGAATGGAACCGGCCTGACAGAATGCGCCTGATGGCGGCTCTGCGCACGAGCTTCGTGCTGTGCCTGAGGTAGCGTTCCTCGGGTTCGTTCCCCGGGGTGCTGAACACGCTGGACTCGCCGCGTCGCCAGGGCATCTACGGCTGCTCGTCCCAGAGGGGGAATAGCGGGATGTAGACGGAAACGTTCCCCTTCTGAATCAACCTCACCGCCGACTTGGGTAAGGTCACTTCACCTGCGTACTCGTACGGCTTCCCGTAGTCAATGCGAAACCACACCTCGAACATCCTCACGGTGTTGCCGGATTCCCGGTGGATGAGCTTCAACTGCGCCTTGGGGGTAGGTGGGCTTCGTTCGGGTTCGCTCATACCTCCTCCGGTGTGCCGCTCATGGACTCCAGGAAGGACATCTTCAGGAACGCTGCGCGGGCCGTGTTGACATCTCCCACGCAGTAGTCCACGATCTCCTTGGCTCGGCCCTCCCGGAAGTAGTCCCACACCATGGACCCGTCCATGTCATCCTTCGGTGTCGGGAGGCCTAGAATCTCGGCAAGGTCGCCGAGTTTGATGCCTCGTCCTCGCTCACCTGTCCACATGTAGGACACGTCAGCGACCTCTCGGGACCAGGGTGGCGCGTTCATGGGCAGCTTGCGGGATGGCACGATGCCGTGGATGACGCTGCGCCGCCACAGGAACCTCAGGTCGAACGCGTGAACGTACTGACCGACCCAGGTGGGGTCGGGTACAAGGCGCTCGTCCAGCATTTCCCAGAACCCCTCCAGTAGCGCCCTCTCGGAACCAGGTTCCAGGGAATCGCGGTAGATGGCGGTTGGCTCGTCGTCACCGAAGGCGTAACCGATGACGATGATCTCGCCGTAGCCGCCATCGAGCGAAGTGCGTCGCCATGCCTCGTCCGCCTTGGCCGCAATGTACGCCTCGATCTTGGCGGGGTCCTTGTAGTTGGAGGGCGCCATGACCCGCGACCGGGCGGCATCTGCCGCCCCTGGTCGCTGGTCCGGGATCGTCTCGATGTCGATGGTGATGCGGTGCTCACTCACCATGGCG
>PWUO01000135.1 GCA_003562555.1 Dehalococcoidia bacterium | reverse complement strand
GGATACCGATTCCATGTGACGGGCCTGACCCACGATGTCAACGGCTATCCAACAGAGCGCCAGGACGAAACCGCAGAACTCATGGCCCGGCTGTTCAGCAAGATATCGAAGGATTTCCACCTGCTGCAGTGGTACGACGCGTACTACGATGAGGGCGCAGAGATCATGATAATCGCCTACGGAGCAGTCGCACGTTCCGCAATGCGTGCGGTACGTGTCGCTCGTGAGCGCGGTCTCCCCGCCGGACTCCTCAAGTTGAAGATCCTGTGGCCGTTCATGCGTCGCACCGTGACGCACTACCTGAAGTCCTCGCGCAGTGTCATCGTCGCCGAGATGAACATGGGGCAACTGTCGCGTGAAGTGAAGCGCGTGAACCAGGGAATCTGCGAGGTTCGCACACTCAACAGGATCGATGGTCGGATGATTACCCCCGACCAGATACTGACCGCAATCGAGGAGGCACTGATATGACGGGTCCCGAGCATCTCATTCACCGTTACCTGCGATCCTCGAAGCGGTTTCCACATGTCTGGTGTGCGGGATGCGGCATCGGTATTCTGCTTGGTGCACTTGTCAGGGCAATCGACAGCAATGGATGCAGCAAGGACGACATCGTACTTATTTCCGGCATAGGCTGTTCAGGACGATTGCCTGTCTATCTGGACCTGAACACACTCCACACCACCCACGGTCGGGCACTCACATTCGCAACTGGAATCAAGCTCGCGAAGCCAAGGCTCAAGGTCATTGCAGTTATGGGCGATGGCGATGCCTCCTCGATCGGGGGCAACCATCTCATCCATTCCGCCCGAAGGAACATCGATATCACCGCGATCATCATCAACAACCAGATATACGGCATGACAGGCGGTCAATCGTCGCCCACCACGCCATTCGGCATGCGTACGGCGTCATCCCCGTTCGGTCATCTTGAGCATCCCTTCGACATCTCGAAGCTGGTCGAGGCGGCTGGCGCACCATTCGTCGCGCGGTCGACGGTATACCACGCAAGAGTCCTCGAGAAACTCATCAGCAAGGCAATTGCCAGGAGCGGTTTCTCCGTTGTTGAAGTCATGTCACCATGCGTGACTCACTTCGGCAAGTGGAGCGGGGCTGGTTCGGCAGTGCAGATGATGCAATGGCAGAAGGACAACGCGGTTCCGGTCGAACGCGCACGAGGCATGTCAGCTGAGGATCTCGCAGGCAAGGTGGTGACGGGAATCCTTGTTGACATCGAGAAGCCGACGTTTCACGAAGAGCACGATCGCATCTCACGGGAGATGAAACGACAGTAATGCGATACGAAGTGCGGCTGGCTGGCACTGGAGGACAAGGGCTTATACTGGCGGGTATCGTTCTGTCAGAGGCAGCCCTCATGGAAGGCTACTTCGTCGTCCACTCCCAGAACTACGGACCGGAGGCACGCGGCGGCAATTCGGTGTCAGAAGTGATTATGTCCGATGAAGAGATCGATTATCCCAGAACCCTTGGTATCGACATTCTCGTCGCACTTAATCAGCGCGCCTGCAATGACAGCCTGCATGATATGAAGGAAGACGGACTGATCATCGTTGACTCCTCTGCGGTCAAGAAGGTGCTCTGGGGAAAGGTGCTACGGGTCCCACTGCAACGGGAAACAGACCACCGGTTCAAGGATCCGCGGGTGGTGAACATGCTGGCGCTGGGCATCCTTACCCCGTTCTGCCCGCTGGTAAGTGAGCATTCGATGACAGAAGCGCTGACCAGCCGGATGCCTGCCGCATCACTGGAGCACAACCTTGCGGCCTACCGGTACGGCGTACGTAGAGGGCAAGAACTTGAGAGCAGCACACACTTCCACGAGTTCGAAGACGCAACGGACGTCTAGCTGCGGAAGACACTTGAGTCCCCGCGCACCGTACGAGACCTGATCGAACAGGCAATCGCTGTATCCAACTTCCCTCAGGAGCCATTCAGCTTCAGAACATCAGCTTCTGAGCCGGTACATACACACGATCCCCGCCAGCGAATTACGACGAGGTGCAGTACAAGGCCAGCACGAAGCGGGCAAAGACACAGTCACGAATCACTGAGAGGTCTTGCGAAACACGATGCTGCGGTGAGGAAATAAGAACCCCAAGCAATCTTACCGGGCGGGTTGGGACCTGTCCCTGCTGACTTTCGCCGTGCCCGATCTCGCTGTATGAATACCACGAAACCGTTTCAGCTGTTGCCTGCTGGGCCCTTGGCCTTTCCCCTGAGCTCGATTGCTTGGGGTATCTCCTACCATATCAGATACTCCCTCTCCTGTCAAGCCACACGAGCAGCTCGCACGTTCAGGAGACAATGATTTCGCCACGACCTGCCAGTATGACGGACGGCGAATCTGCCTGATGGGCTCGCCACCAGAGTGGAGAAACACCGAGGCGGGATCTTCCGAAGCGTCTCCGGCACGAAGCAACACGCATCCCGGTTTATTGTGCTCAAGGCGCCAACGACTGCTTGCGATGCCCGGAGCATCGGCACGCCGAGCTGATGTGTCCACAGTCACTGGAGCAGCTAGCCCTTGTAGACCGTTCCATTTCTCTCGATAAGCCAGGATGCGATATCCTTGGCCTCGTTCGCATCCCAGAACTTGCCACGTTTGCCGCTCGGATTCCCGGCTTCGTCCTTGCTATCCTGATAGACGGTGAACTTCTTCCCCTGGGAGTTGCGAGCGACCGAGATGAACGGTTTGACGTAGATCTCACCCAGTCGGTAAGTAATCTCTTTCCCAGGTTCAACTGCATTGATCTGCTCTGTAACCAGGTCCTTCGGGGTAGCCTTCTTCGCCTTGGCCGCCTCTCCTCCCGTCGCAACTGCCGCATCAGCCGTATTCTTCTTCCAGAACATCTCGCCTCCTTTAGTCGCCTTCATCGGCTGTGAGCCACCCGGTGGGCTGCCACTATGGTCGCCTGGTTCCGGGTGGCTGCCAAATCACCACGCTACTTCTTCGCGCCGGGCTTGGGTGCGGGCTTCGCAGGCTGTCCTTTCTGTGCCATGATTCACCTCCTCGTTATAGCGTTCCGCCTATCACACTGCTCTTGGGAGAGAAGCGTCTCCCAGCTCACTACCGGGCGACGTGTAACTCGCCGGCTCACACAGAGTTTGCTCATCGGGCACGCGTTGCAGCGCCACGTTTCACAGAAGGCTTCTCCGAGTCGCACGAGCGCTACCTCGAAATCAGCGTACGTCCTCGCTCCGTGATCGAAGCCCTCCCACAACGACTGCAGGCGCTCGCCAGCCTCACACTTCCTGCACACGGTCAGGATCCCGAGTCGACAGGCAGCTTCCGCCGCGTAATCCGAAAGACGCGGTCGGGCTTTGTCCCACACTCCCTGCATCTCCCTGAGGAACAGATCGACCGATCGGCGTGGTACCGTTCGTCCCAGCCTTCGCAAGCGCCTCACTAGATCGTCCGCATCTTCAGCGAAGAAGTGCAGCCGATTGATGTCAGCGTCGTACTCTTCGACCAGCGATTCAGCCGCAAGACGAAGAGTGGAGGCAATCCTTCCTCCATACGCCTTCACGCCGGAAAGGAGCAGGATCTCTACCATGACGTCATGATCCACCGCAGCAAGGTCACGTGTTACCAAAGTGCCCTGTGACTCCATCTCGCGATAGGCCGCCAGTGCGCTGCCGGTACTCGCTGGAGAACCGAGCAACACGGCGGCGGCGAACCACTTGAAGGATTCGTCGGACTCCATGCCCGCGAGGTTGATGCCCAACAGTCTGGAGTAGGAACCCCCAAGCCTGGTGACGAGCACGCTGCACACGGCGGATGCCTCAGCCTCGCCCAGCTTCTGTTCAACTGCCGGATTCTTCGACATCACCGACCACCTTCGATTTCACCACTTCCGGGGATGCTTCGGCCTTCAGTGGCCCAGGCAAAGCGGCAACGATCGACCCACAAATCCGTTGTCGGGTCGCCGCAGGGCGAACAACCAACACGAGTGAGTAAACCGATACTCC
>PWUO01000011.1 GCA_003562555.1 Dehalococcoidia bacterium | reverse complement strand
GTGTCGTACTGCGACAGAACCGACTGGAATTCGAGCTGGTCACGCAGGACATGCGGGGTGGCATGCCGTCCCTGTCCGTTACGCAGCACGACATTCGGCAGCTGCAGCTCGCCAAAGCGGCGATCGCGACGGGCATTCAGGTGCTGCTGAAGCATGCCGGCCTTGAGTCACGTCACCTGTATTCCATAGTCGTTGCAGGCGCGTTCGGCAGCTATATCGATATCGGCAGCGCCATAGCTATCGGCATGCTGCCAGAGATACCAATTGAACGTGTCCAGCAGATCGGTAACGCTGCAGGAGTCGGCGCGAAGATGATACTCCTCTCCACGTCGGCCCGTGGCAGGGCCATCGGCCTGGCACGGAAGGCGGGATACGTGGAGTTGGCGACCGAGCCCGGATTCATGAAGAGGTTCGTGGACAACACCAGGCTCACATCCTTCACATGACACGGAGGACAGAGAGATGCAGACAATCATAACGAGCAAGACACGCGAGGTAGTTATCAGCGACACCGGTCCGACTATACTCATCGGCGAGCGCATCAATCCCACGGGGAAAAAGAGGCTGCAGGCGGAACTCCTGGCGGGGAGGCTTGACCTGGTCCGTCAGGAAGCTGTGCAGCAGGTGGAGGCCGGCGCCGACATCCTCGACGTGAACGTAGGGGCCACAGGCGTGGACGAGGTCGCCGTGCTTCCCGAAGCGGTGAAGGCGATCATGCAGGTAACTGACGTGCCGTTGTGCCTGGACAGCAGCAACCCGCGTGCATTGGAAGCAGCTCTAAAGGTCTACGAGGGCCGCGCACTCGTCAACTCGGTAACTGCAGAGGAGGCATCCCTTACCGACATTCTCCCCCTGGTCAAAGAGCACGGCTGTGCGGTAATCGGGCTGACCATGGACGAAAAGGGAATCCCCCGTGATGCGGGCCGTCGGGTGGAACTCGCGCACTACCTCGTCGACAGGGCCACACGAATCGGTATCCCGAGGCAGGACATCGTGATCGACTGTCTCAACATGCCGGTGGCGGCAAGCACCGATGGTGCAGGTCCTCTGATCGAGGCGATCATAGAGGTGCGCAGCCAACTCGGACTGAACATGACCATCGGTGCCAGCAATATCTCGTTCGGCCTTCCCGACCGTGATCTGCTGAATACGGTGTTCCTGTCATTCGCCATCCAGATCGGCGTCACCTGCCCCGTGGTGGACGTGGCGAAGGTACGAAAGTACGCACTTGCGGCCGACGCCCTCCTGGGCAAGGATCCTCACATGAGGCGGTTTATCCACGACTTCCGCACGCGCCAGAAACAGGCGTGACAACCGTAGCGTCCCCAATGGCCGACGGCACGCAGGAGGGGCACTGTCGCTCCAACTCATCCACACATGAATGATGCACGTTCGGACGAGCGGTCGAGCCTGTGCACTGCGGTTGTACTGCTGCAGTGGACGCGGGCTCGCACCAGACACTGCCGGCTACGCATACCAGGTGCGCATCAGAGTGCTGGCCAAAGTTTTCGTGCTGCTCGTGCCTGCTGTAGTACACTACCGTATCACGCCTCATCGGCGTAACCCGTGAAACACTGATGAACATCCTCGCCATCGAAACATCCTGTGATGAGACCGCTGCCGCCGTGGTGGAGAACGGCACATCGATCCGGTCGAACGTCATCGCGTCCCAAATCGACATCCATAGACGGTACGGAGGGATCGTGCCGGAGGTCGCCTCCAGGCAGCATGTCCTGTCAATCGTTCCGGTACTCGAAGAGGCGCTCAGTCAGGCTGGCCTCCATCTTGAGGATATCGACCGCATCGCGGTAACCCACGGCCCCGGCCTCGCCGGTTCTCTTCTCGTTGGGGTCAACTTCGCCAAGGCGCTAGCCGCCTCGATTGGACTGCCGATCTACGGTATCAATCACATGGAGGCGCACCTTTACGCCAACTGGCTCGCCTACCCGACCGCACCAGAAGACAACTCGCGCTTCCCGGCACTGTGTCTCATCGTCTCGGGCGGCCACACAGAGATGCAACTGATGCACGGCCACGGAAGCTATGAGATGATCGGGAGAACCCGTGACGACGCAGCTGGCGAGGCGTTCGACAAGGCCGCAAGGCTGCTTGAACTCGGCTACCCCGGTGGCCCGGCAATTCAGCGAGCAGCCGCCGGGGGGACTGGGAGCTACCGGCTACCCCGCGCGTGGCTGAACGGCACGCACGATTTCAGCTTCAGTGGGCTCAAGACCGCGCTGTACCACATGGTCCGCAAGGAGCAACTGATCGGAGATGCTCAACTCGTCGCAAACGCCGCTGCCGGATTCCAGGAGGCTGTCGTCGACGTGCTGGTGCGCAAAGCGTGTAAGGCGGCCAGCGACCTGGATGTGACTTGTATTATGTTGAGTGGAGGCGTTGCGGCGAACAAGGCTCTTAGGGATCGCCTCACCGAGGAATCTCCGGTGACGGTGTTCATTCCGCCACTGTCGCTTTGTACCGACAACGCAGCAATGGTGGCTGCATGCGCGTACTTCACCTCGGGCCTGCGCGAACCATCAGCGTTCGATCTCGACGTGGAGCCGGCCCTGTCCCTCTGCTGATGCCGAGCTACCCGGTTCTCACCGTTGGCAGTTCCGAAACCACGTGCTCCATACGATCCATGCCTTTCAGGATGTTTTCCATGGACGTCGTGTAGGCGAAACGCAGATAACCTCTGCC
This sequence comes from Dehalococcoidia bacterium, assembly GCA_003562555.1. Taxonomy (GTDB): domain Bacteria; phylum Chloroflexota; class Dehalococcoidia; order GIF9; family AB-539-J10; genus SKVJ01. Next base: position 1,296 of record PWUO01000011.1, on the reverse strand, counting down.
ACACTCGCCAAACGCGGAGCCTGCAAGCGCGGCCACTCCAGCCTCTTCAAGCAGAATTCGGGCCAGCTCTGTGTCGGGGAGGCCGACACCCGAAACATTGGCAAAGGCGTAGAATGCGCCGGACGGGGTATGACAGGACACGCCGGGCATGCGGTTTAGCCTGTCAACGAGTACATCCCGGCGCTGGCGGAACTGCATAACCATATCCTGTACGCACGCCTGGGAGCTGCGAAGAGCCGCCACGGCGGCATATTGCACGAAGGTGTTGGTACACGATACGCTGTTCGCGGTCAGCCTCACGAACGGCTCTACCAGGTCGGCCGGAAGCACGGCATAGCCGAGTCGCCAACCGGTCATGCAGTACGTCTTGGAAAAACCACTCATCACGATCGACCGCTTCCGCAGTTCCGGAAACTCGATGACGCTGCGAGGGCGTTCTCCGTAGTATATTTCCTCGTACGTCTCGTCAGACAACACGTAGAGATCATGCTCACAGGCGATGGCTTCGATGACACGCAGGTCCTCTTCGGACAGGACAGCCCCTGTAGGATTGTGTGGCGAGTTCAGGGTGATCAGCCTGGTGCGTGGCGTAACGGCCCGTCGCAGATCCTCGACGTCCAAACGAAAACCCTTTTCGCCGCGCAGCGGCACCGGCACCGCGGTGGCTCCGGCGAACCGTATCACTGCGGGAAACGCGGCAAAGGCGGGATCACAGTAGATGCCCTCGTCGCCCTCCTGCAGCGTGGCGAGTGCCCCGTAGAAGAGCACGGGCCGCAGTCCTGGTGTCGCAACGATGGTGTCCGGATCCACATGTACACCGCGCACCGACGCGATGCGGTCCGCAATCGCCTCGCGCAATTCACGAACGCCCTGCGAGTCGCAGTAGTGCGTTTGACCACTGTCGACCGCCATCTTGAGCGCATCACGTATATGGGACGGAGTCTCGAAGTCTGGTTCTCCGATCTCCAGATGCACCACATCAGCACCTCGCGCTTCAAGCTCACGCGCCTTGAGAAACGTTTGAATGGCCGGTTCCGATGGTAATGCATCAACACGGAACGTAATCTGCCGCATGAAACCTCCGATTTCGTACGCCTGAAAACTCGCACAATCCGCACCAGGAAAGCGGTGTAAGGCGAGTCAGGCCCTCTCCTCCCTCCCCTCGGGTCTGGCTTCTCCGGCTCGCACCAGAGCCTTTCGTGCCATCGGCGGAGTGATGAGTTCGTTAATGATAACAGACGCGATAGTCACACTTATCAGCGCGGCGGCCATCTCGGGAAAACTTGCGGCAGCTAC
>PWUO01000165.1 GCA_003562555.1 Dehalococcoidia bacterium | reverse complement strand
TTATTGTTCCGTACAATGACAAAGAGGCATTGGCCCGCACATTGCAGGAGCACAAGGGCGAGGTTGCCGCTGTGGTGTTAGAGGGGTTGATGGGTGCGGCAGGAATGATTCCGCCCAAGGAAGACTACTTACGGTATGCAAGGCAGGTAACGACCGAGCACGATGTGGTCTTCCTGTTGGACGAAATCATTTCGTTCAGGCTGGACTACGGTGGTCTGCAGCGCATCGAGGATATCAAACCCGACCTGACGACGTTTGGAAAGATCATGGCTGGCGGGACGGCCATGGCTGCGTTTGGCGGTCGACATGAACTGATGCAGTTATACTCGCCCGACACCCAGGTACTGCATCATGCGGGAACGCTCAATGCTAATCCGTTGTCGGCGGCAGCGGGAGTGGCGATGATGCGGCAGATTACGCCGGAGTTGATTGCTCGTCTGAATGGCCTTGGAGATGCACTGAGGGACGGCATACGCGAGGTGTTTCGGAAGGCAGAGATCAAGGGCCAGGTGACCGGCATGGGTTCGCTGTCCAACGTTCATTTCGGCCCCGTGGCTGTGGTTGACGGATACACTGCGAGAGATACCACTAACAAACAGCTGCTTCATCTGCTCCACCTGTCGCTCATTAACCGCGGTATTCTGACGCCGGAGCGGGCGATGTTCTGTATTTCCGCCCCCATGACGGAACGCGAGGTAACTGTGGCGGTACAGGCTGTGGAAGACGCCGTACGCGAATTGAAGCCGTACGTTGAGCAGATCTGGCCGGAACTCATCGGCACCGTGTGAGATCTCTGCGATTCGCTGATTTCTGATCGGCGTGTCGGCTCATGACGTGCGGGAATCAGCCGTGGTTCCATCTCTGAGCATGGCCCACGTAGTAAGTTCCGTGCCGGGAACCAGCGACTTCTCGATGACCTGGAAACCGAAGTGCTGATACCTCGGCACGTTACTTGCATCCATGGTTTCAAGGAAGCATGGCAGTGCCTCCTCCTCGATTCTTCTGAGCATCGGTCTCAGGAGGAGGCTGGAGTAGCCCTGTCCCTGGCAGTCCGGGCATACTCCAAGGAACAACAGGTTCCAGTGCCTGAATGGCGCGAGCGCCTTGTGCCTAGCGTCAATATACTGCGAGGGATCCTTCAGGCGGGAACCTCCGGCTCTTCCGAAGCCGGACATCACGGACAGTGGAACGGCCCGCAGCATGCGCCACATGGTCATCGGAAACTGGTCTGACGTAATCCAACACGGCAATTCCCTCCATGCGACGGGACGTGGCGTAGGCCTCGCCATTTCGAATGCCGTAGTACAGGACGTACTGGCAGTAGTAGTTCGCGGCATGGTCCCTTTGCGCTTCGTCAGGGACAGCGTAGGTCAGTAGCGGATAATCGCGAAATGCCCTCGTGAGCATTTCCGCTGCCCGGGGTATGTCACTCTTCTGCACACGTATCAGGCCGGCGAGGTGTGACGTCACGACAGACTCCTCTCAGAGCGCATGGATTGAATTGAATCGGATGTCATTTTAGCGGCGCGGAGGTTCACGGGCAAGCGCACCCACCTCATCACTCAGCCGTCGACGATCGGCGCTCTACCTCGTGCTCGCGCAGTAACGGGGCGGGAGTTCTTCCCTGCCCCGTGTTGCCGGCAGTGGATCTCTCGATGTCCTTCATCATGTTTGACAGCGGCGTGGGGTCGTGCAATGATTAAATTAAGGCACAGCAGTCAATGCGGAAGCTCCGACCGAGGACGGCCAACTCTGTGGCGCCAGGGGGAAATCGGGTTGGGGAGGAGCGACGCGAAGGTTGGTGTGCCTTCTTCTTTCTACCCCGTTGAGCGTGACGCCCCGTGATCATGCATCAAGTGGTTTGGGACAGTTGCTGGAAGGAACTGCGCTCGTTGCGTGCCCGGCCCCTATCTGCTGACTGGCTCGAATGAATAGTCTGGCTGACGCCCTTTGCATGTGCATGGACGGTGCGCATGTGGTAAAGGGCGACGTTTGGGTGGGATCGGGTGAGCGCTCGTGTGAACCCCGTGTCAGGTATGGCTCCTCCATCGGGTTGTCAGGAAGAAGCTGAGACGATGCCGTCCGGCTGTGGCATCCGTTGGATGCTGCACCAACCAGAGGCTTCCGTGTGTGGAGCTATCCGCCACAGGGGCGGGTTGGTGGAGAATGATCACGCGCGGGGAGCGTCTTTCTCCCAAATCAACATCTGTGCGGCCTGAGAATTCTGACCTGACTCGTGTTCCGTTCGTTCGGGGATGTCTTTGCGCCGGGGAAGATGGAGGGCTCACCGCCGCACTGCGGCGGTGAGCCCTCCAGATGGAACACTAATCGAGACTGGTCATAACCGGGTATGAGAACCCGTACAGCTCTTCCCAGTCCGTCGCAAAGGCAAAGTAGGCCTCAAGGTACTCCGCCAGCTCGGGATAGATCTGCACCTCGGCCCTGTAGAACTCCTTGGTCAACTCGACGAACGTCTCGTTGATGTCGTTTGGAATTGGCCCGACGGTGACCCCGTAGTCAATGATGGCCTGAAGGGCGACTCCGTCACGGGCGACCGCAATCGCGTTGTACTCGTAAGCTTCCTGCCGGGCGGCCGTCTCTACGATCGCCTTCAGGTTGTCGGGGAGAGCTGCAAAGGCATCGGGGTTAACGAGGAATCCGTAGACCTCGGTCGGGGCGCGGGAAGCTCCGAGGTACGCGTAATCGGCTGCTTCGTGCATGCCCATCATGTAGTCGAAGTTCGGAGCGGCAACCTCGAACGCATCGATGACGCCGCGCTGCATCGCCTCGAACACCTCTCCCAAGGGCATGAATACCGATCCTACGCCCATCTCCCTGAGTATCTCACCGGCATCACCGGCCGCACGCATCTTGAGGCCGTCCAGGTCCGCAGCGCTGTTGATGGGCACGTTGGCCCACATCCAGATCTCGGGCAGGCCATGGAAACCACCACCAGGGATCTCGTAGATATTGAAGCCCCGCTGCTGATACCATTTGTTCATGATGGCATGTCCTTCATTTCGAAGGAAGATGAGGTTAGGCAGGGGGGGCATGCCTGCAGGCAGCTGCGAAAATGCAGTGCCAAACCGCACGTCGGCAGTCATGTAGGAGCCGCCGCCGGCGCAGAAGTCAAGCACGCCGCGGTCGATAGCCTGCCATTCCTCGGTTGCAGGCACAACGGCACCGGCCGGGTGTGGCGTCATGTCCAACTGGCCATCGGACATTGCCCTGATGTTGTTCGACAGGCGCGTCAGTCCTTCATGCGGGGGCATTCCGGATGGCAGCGCTGCCTGTCCAACCCACTGGATAACCTGAGGCGTGGGCTGCGTTGGCGTGGGTGTGGGTGTCGGCGTAGGTGTGGGTGTGGGTGTGGGCGTCGGGGTATCTGGCGTGCAGCCCACCACTGCAACGCTGGCAATCGCAAGAATCGCTGCGAAAGCCACCAAGAGTCGCTTTGATGTCATAATCTCCCTCCTGTCATTCTCTCCGTGCTGAGTTCAGGAACATGACGCCGGTTCCCCGGCGCAAAGACCGCCTATGACTGGCACACGACAGATACTCTGAGCGACGGAGCCATGAAGGCCGAATTCCTTTCGATCCGGCACACCGATAGGACCGTCGAATACGATTATATATCCGAAACATCGAGGAGTGTCAAGACAAACGGCGGATTTTTCCTGCGATGCGGACTGAATACCATCGTATCTCGTGAGTTGCCTCCGTCACTCAGGCGCTCTGGCCCGCGATGTGACCGGTATATACTTGTGGCTGAATCACCCTGGCTCCACTCGGGATTTGTACATCGTAGTGCGGAGGTGCGGACATGAAGCGGACGTGGAAGCCGATGGCAGGCGGTGTTCTCGCCATCGTTGCAGGTAGTCTGAACATCCTGGTTGCGCTGGCGGTCATGGCGTTCATGATCGTGCCGGATACGCGTGTGGCGGCGTTGGGTATGGGTGTGCTGGGCATTGTATTCATCGCGCTTGCGGCAGTAGCGG
>PWUO01000070.1 GCA_003562555.1 Dehalococcoidia bacterium | reverse complement strand
TTCGTCACGCACCGACTCGGCATCGACGAGATCACCGTGCCACACGTGACGCTCAGTCGGGTCTCGGTGTTCGACGCCAAGGCATATGACGCCGGCATCCTCGAGAAGATACTACTGATCCACGGAGAGCTCACGCCCGAGGCAAAGCAGTTCGCGGACCTGCAGCGCATCCGGGCAATTATGGTACCGGGAGAGGGAAAGGAACGCGCGGAGGGAGCGGAGGAGCCCGAATCCGACACCGAAGTGGACGCCTCCCCGGGACAGGTAGTACGGACCGGACCGGCCCTGCAGGACGTGGTTGAGGAGATCCTGTTCGATCCGGGCGCGGCAGGACGCGTGATACGTTCGCGCACCGAATCCAATGTGTTGGGTCTCATACCTGAATCGATGGCCCGCCGCTTTAAGGCGATGCCGCTGGGAATCGTCAACGATGCGCTGCAGGTGGCCATGGCCAACCCGTCGGATATCTTCGCGCTCGAGGCGCTGGGACTGCAGAGCCGCAGAAGAATAGAGCCCATTGCTGCAACCGAGCGAGAGGTCATCGACGCCATCGACATGAACTACCGTGGCGCGTTCGGTGACATCAATGACCACCTCTCGCGCCTGCCCTCATATGAATCGCGAGAGATGGACGAGCAGGCGCTCATGGAGGCGGCCGAGGACACGCCCGTAGCAAGCGCGCTGCGCCTCATAGTCGACGAGGCCGCCAAGGCGCGCGCCTCGGACATTCACCTGGAGCCCCAGGAGGACAGGCTACGCGTGCGCTACCGTGTGGATGGCACGCTGCAGGAGGTCATGTCGCTCCCGCTCAAGATACACCTGCCGCTCACTTCGCGCGTGAAGATTCTCGCCGACATGAACATCGCAGACCACCTTCGGCCGCAGGACGGCCAGTTCTCGACTGATACGAAGGGGCGGGAGATCGATATACGCGTCGCCACCGTGCCCACGGTTCACGGCGAAGCCACCGTGATGCGCCTGCTGGATAAGTCGCTGGGCCTCATAGACCTGCCTTACCTCGGCTTCTCGAAGGAGGCGCTGTCCCAGTACCAGAACATGCTGAAGGTCGCCTTCGGGATGATACTCGTCAGCGGCCCCACCGGCTCGGGCAAGACGACCACGCTGTATGCATCCATCAACCAGATGGACCGCACCACTCAGAAGATCATCACCATCGAGGACCCGGTCGAGTACCGCTTCCCCAACATCATCCAGATCCAGATCAATCCCAAAGCTGGACTTACCTTTGCAGGCGGACTGCGCTCCATATTGAGGCTGGATCCGGACACCATCCTCGTGGGTGAAATCCGGGATGGTGAAACGGCGCGCATCGCGGTGCAATCGGCGCTCACGGGTCATCTCGTGCTATCCTCAATACATGCGAACGATGCAACGGGCGTGGTGTTCCGGCTGCTCGATCTTGGCATCGAGCCGTTCCTGGTGTCGTCATCCGTGATCGGAGCGGTGGCACAACGCATGGCGCGGCGCATCTGTCCCGACTGCGTCGTCGAGCGGGAAGGCACGCTGATGGAGCAGCTCGCGTATCATAATGAAATCGGGGAGCACCGCAAGACGTTCCGCTACGGCAAGGGATGCGACCTCTGTGCGAACACGGGTTACAGGGGCCGAGTCGGCATGTTTGAGGTGCTGGCCATCAGCGATAAGCTGCGGATGATGATACTCAAAGGCGCCGCCACCTCCGAGGTTCGCCAGCAGGCGGTCGAGGACGGCATGGTGCCGCTGATGAAGGACGGTATGCGGAAGGTGCAGCAGGGCATCACCACTCCGTCAGAGGTATTGCGGAACGCATATTTCATCGAGTAGATACCATGGAATTCCAGTACGTCGCACGAACAGAAGACAACCGGATCGTCAGGGGGAAGCTCAACGCTTCCAGCGAGACGGCGGCCACAGACGTGCTCGCCTACGGCGGCTTCAGCGTTCTCAGTCTGAAGGAGGTCACGCGCCTCATCAGCCCGGACAGCAAGCTGAACATGAGCCTCACCCCCGAGGTGAAGCCCATGGAGATCATCATGTTCTCACGGCAGTTCGCGCTTCTGCTGTCCTCGGGCACGGATGCGGTGACTTCGCTGGAACTGCTGGCAGCGCAGTCGGAGAACAAGGCGCTGCGGCGGATACTTGGTGACGTAGTTACCAGCGTCCGCGGCGGACTGCCGCTGTCTGAGGCCATGGCGCAGCACAAGCGCGTGTTCTCCGTGATGTACACGAAGCTGGTGGCGGTGGGAGAGAAGACAGGAACGCTTGAGACGGTGCTCAGGCGTGCTGCAGACTACATGGAGCGCAGCTATGTGACGCGAAAGAGCGTCAAGAACGCGCTCACTTATCCGATCATCGTCATTCTCGTGGCATTCGCGGTCATCGGCATAATGGTGGCCTACGTCCTCCCCTCCTTCGCCGGACTGTACGCGTCCTTCGGCGCAGACTTGCCGTTACCAACGCGAATGCTGATGAGCTTCACGGCATGGACGCAGGCGTACGGACCATACGTGCTGATCGGGCTCCTCGCACTCGTCATCGCGGGATTCATTTACACACGCACATCCACAGGCAGGCTGGTGTGGGGCAGGCTGATGCTCACCATGCCCTACATAGGGCGGATCAACCTCCTGAACGAGCTCGCGAACGCCTGCCGCAGCCTTTCGCTGCTCTACGGCAGCGGACTTCCCCTGCCGGATGCGATGATACTCATCGTTCAGAGTACGGGGAACAAGGCGATGCAGGAGGCATACACGGACCTGCAGCAGGGGATGATCGCGGGCGGGGGGCTGTCCGGCCCCATGAGGAGAAACGACCTCTTTCTGCCGCTGATGGTGCAGATGACCGCGGTGGGAGAGCAGACCGGTAACCTCGATCATACGCTGTCGACGGTGGCCGAGAGCTACGAGGCCGAGTCGGACGAGAAGACGAAGGCCATGATCGCCATGCTCACGCCGACGCTGACGATCATCATCGGCGGCATCGTCGGCTTCATCGCTGTCGCTATGATGTCCGCGATGTACAGCATCTTCGGCCAGGCGTTCTAGCGCAGGGAGCAGCACAATGATGGCTCTAAGCTGTCGTAGGAACGGACCGAGAGCCGTGAGAGATGATTCCCGCGGCCAGCTTCTCGTCGAAGTCCTCATTGCGCTGGCGATACTCGGTCTCATCGCCACCGTCTTCATCGGCGCGATGTACACGTCGCTTCAGGCCGCACGCGTCACCGATGAACGTTCTACCGCACTGACACTTGCCAAGAGCCAGATAGAGTTTGTAAAGGGGCAGCAAGATTATTCTACAGTCAATGACTGGGACTACACGGTAACAACAGAAGGGTGGTCAGCAGACAATCCTCCATCGTGGCTAATAGACAAACCATTCGACTACGTTGTTTTGTCGAACGAATACGACGGTTACTCGGTGACAGTCACTGGCCAAGATGATTATGCCGAGCATGATTGGGCGGAGGAGGGAATACGACTACTTACTGCAACTGTCGAACACCATGGAGAGAGTGTCTTGGCATTGAGCAACTATGAAGTTGATAGGTACTAGCAACAAGAATCATGAGCGAAGACACGTCCGGCACGTGAGATGGAGTTTGTTTCCTCGCTCACACCAGGAACTCGGACTGACGCTCATCGAGTTCATTATTGCACTCGCGATAATCAGCCTTATTGCAGGCGCCACTGTGATGGCGATCCACCAATTGCTGACAGCAAGCCGCCAGGCCAACGACCAGCAATACGTGGTCTCGCAACTGCGCCAGGCCGAGCACTGGATAACACGGGACGTCCTAATGGCACGGAGTATTACGATCTCTGGGTTCCCGCTCATAGTTTCGTGGGAGAAAGAGACTGAAGCCGGAGAATTACTGGTCCATCATGTGACCTACAGTTTGGACGGGCCTTCTGATTCACTCAAACAACTTAGGCGACACATAGATGTCAGAGACCTCGATGGTATGCAGGTCAAGTCTGAGACACTGGTCATCGCCAACAACATCGTGGACGACGAATCATCCTG
>PWUO01000134.1 GCA_003562555.1 Dehalococcoidia bacterium | reverse complement strand
TAGAGGGCACACGCCAGCGCGCAGAACTGCCGCATTCACCTGGGACGTGGAAACACGAGGAGAAGTGGCGACCCCAGGGGGATTCGAACCCCCGATCTCCACCGTGACAGGGTGGCATGTTGGACCGCTACACCATGGGGCCGCATGTACAATGGAGCGCAGCGAGTGTAGCAGCATGCCTTTCCGCGTGTCAAACGGCTCGTTTGGCACGTGCTGCATCAAGAGAGGACGTCCGTCAGTCCTCCTGCAGGTGTCTGTCATCGGGGCATGTAACGCGTGTCCGGAGATCCTGTATTTGACACCCCTGCCCGGCGACAGCACAATATGCGGGAAAGGAGCAAGCGCAAGGTGGCGAAGCCAACGACGTGGACAGTACAGGTAGACGGTAAGACCCACAAGGTGGAGGTGCGGCGCAAGCCATGGCTTGCCATCGCAGAGGTTAAGGTGGATGGTCAGGTGATCTCCTACTTCACTGCGAAGGCGATGTCCATTACGCTCTTCAACTACCGTCAGCATCCGTTCGAGATAGATGGCACGTGGTTCTCCATCGTCATTAAACCCAACTTCATCGGCTACAAGTTCGACCTCACGCTGGACGGCGAGGTGATATCTCCGGACGCGTAGTGTGTCCCCCTCTGCGCTCGTTGATGTGTGAATGCGTATTCTGCTGACCAATGATGATGGCATCGGCGCCCCGGGTTTGTGGGCGGTCGCCGGAGAACTGGCGAAGGTAGGAGACCTGGTTGTAGCTGCGCCGGGCGAGGAGAGGAGTGGTGCGGGGACGTCGATCAGCCTGCGCAAGCCCATCTGGGTGCAGGAGGTTCCTCCCAAGGTCGATGGAGTGAGAGCGTTCTCCGTCTCGGGAACCCCTGCTGACAGTGCGATCATCGCCATCAGTTGCCTCTTCCCGGACGACTTCGATCTGGTCGTATCCGGTATCAACCGCGGGTCCAACCTTGGACACGATGTGTACGTCTCCGGCACGGTGGGTGCCGCGATGCAGGGATACCTGCACAATATCCCCTCGGTCGCCGTTTCGATGTACGCATACGTCGATATCGATTACCGCGCTGCGGCGAAGATGGCGGCGCTCATCGCCCAGCAGCTTGACCGGGGCGCACTGACGGGCCCCATGCTCCTGAATGTGAATGCGCCCAACCTTCCTCCGCACGAGGTCCGCGGCGTTGAGATCACCCGGATTAGTCGCAAGAACTACTGCGACAGGATCGAGAAGGACAACGATGCGAACGGAGAGTACTATCTGATCACGAGGAACGACGAACTCGAGGATGCTGCACCGGGCACGGACTTGTGGGCGGTTGAGAATGGACGAATCTCGCTGACTCCGCTTCCCGACCGGGTTGTGAGTGAAGAGTTCCTGAATCGCCTCAGGCAGATCGCGCCGGAACTGGAATCCGCACTTCGCGCATCGTCACCCTGAGATGCTGCTGCAAGGCTGGATCGTTCGTTCATGATGCTGAGTCGGCGACCGCGACTGTGAGGCAATTCGCGTTGACCATCTGCAATCGCTGGTGCTAGCATTGGATATGCCGCTGACCCGACAGGGCGGCGAGCGGAATGCGAGTGATTCTTGTAGACAAAGCCCGCTTGGATCGAGTGGCGACCGAGACGGAGAATAGGGACATTCTTGAGCCCTCTCGGTGACGCACGCCGCGAGGGCTTCTTTTTGAGGTGACTATGTCAGGTTATTGCATGCAGGTGCCCGGACTCAAGGTGGGTCACTACACGGACCTTGAGGCCGCAACAGGCTGCACCGTCGTTCTCTGTGACCGTGGTGCGGTTCCCGGCGTCCATGTCAGCGGCGCGTCGCCCGGTGGCAGGGAGATCGAGCTGCTGAGGCCGGGCTACTCGGTCAACCTCGTGCATGGGATTCTGTTGAGCGGCGGTAGTGCCTACGGACTGGATGCTGCCGCAGGTGTGATGAAGTACCTTGAGGAACGAGGTTCCGGATTCGATACTGTGGCTGGCGTGGTCCCGATAGTGCCTGCGGCCAAAATCTTCGATCTTTCGATCGGTGATGCACGCGTCCGGCCCACCGCCGCGAACGCGTACGAGGCGTGCTGTTTGGCCGGCGAGCGCGGGATCGCTGAAGGAAGCGTCGGCGCGGGGACCGGCGCAAGTGTCGGCAAGTGTCTCGGCATGGAGCATGCCACCAAGGGCGGCATCGGCATGGCGACCGTTCATCTCGATGACGAGGTGGTGGTCACTGCCATCATCGTGGTGAATGCATGGGGCGACGTCATCGACCCGTCCTCCGGGTGTACGGTCGCCGGACCACGTGATGTCGACACCGGAGGCCTTCTGCGAACGGCGGACCTGTTGCGACAGAGCAGGATGCGCAGGCCATTTCCCACTTCGAATACCGTCATCGGCGTCGTGGCCACAAACGTGCGTCTTCGTAAGACACAGACGCACAGGCTGGCACAGATGGCGCAGACAGGACTGGCACGAACTGTGGACCCGTGTGGGTCGATGTACGATGGAGACACGCTCTTCGTGCTCTCCGCCGGAGACAGGCGGTGCGACATGAACGTATTGGGAATCGCAGCCGTTGATGCAGTCAGCATGGCGGTGCAGCGCGCCGTGTCATGCGCACAGACTGTCGCTGGTGTACCTGCGATCGCGGACATTACGAGGTAACAACTATGAGAACGATGCTCAAGAGCAAGATACACCGCGCCAGGGTGACGCAGGTCAACCTGGACTACGAGGGCAGCATCAGTATCGACCGGACACTGATGCAGTCCGCGGATCTGTATCCCTATGAAAAGGTTGACGTGCTCAACCTGAATAACGGTGCCCGGTTCAGCACGTATGTGATCGAGGGTGATGCCGGTTCGGGCATCATCGGGCTCAACGGCGCTGCGGCGCGTCTGGCTGTGGTCAACGACCTTGTGATTATCGTCTCGTATCGCAGCATGAACGACGCGGACGCACGTCGGCACGTCCCTGTCGTCGTGCATGTCGACGCACAGAACCGTATACGGTGACGTGAGTTACGCTGATGGAAGTCATTCGTGCAATCAGTGAGTTGAAGGCGTCTCGCGCAGGATGGCAACGCCCCGTGGGGCTGGTGCCGACCATGGGGTATCTGCACGAGGGCCACACAGCGCTTGTGCGCAGGGCGAGGGCAGAGGCGGCCACCGTCGTGGTCACCATCTTCGTGAATCCAACCCAGTTTGGGCCAACGGAGGATTTCGGAAGGTATCCCAGAGCTTTCGAACGGGATCTCGCGCTTCTCGAGTCAGAGGGAGCGGACGTGGTGTTCGCGCCGGCCCCGTCAGAGATGTACCCGGAAGGGTTCTCTTCCTGGGTGGACGTGGAGAAGGTGACGTCCCGGTTCGAAGGAGTGGTGCGGCCGGGTCATTTTCGTGGTGTGGCGACGGTATGCAACAAACTCTTCAACATCGCCGATGCTGATCGTGCGTACTTCGGTCAGAAGGATGCACAGCAGGGGGCGGTCATCAGGAAGATGGTCAGTGACCTCAACATGAACCTCGACATCGTGGTGGTTCCGACGGTGAGGGAGGCAGACGGGCTGGCGATGAGCAGCCGGAATTGCTACCTGAATCCACGGGAACGCAGCGCAGCAGTGGTGCTCTTCAGTGCGCTCAACGCCGCGCGGGAACTGCACCGAGGTGGTTGTCGCGATGCGATCAGGATCACGGGCCGAATGAGGGAGATTCTGTCGCGGGAGGATCTGGCGCAGGTCGACTATGCCGCGCTGGTGGACCCCGACTCCTTCGAGGAACTGCAGTCGCTCGAACGTCCAGCTCTTGCTGTGGTGGCGGTGCGCATCGGCTCGACACGGCTTATCGACAACATGTCCCTGCAGAACTGATCTGTACGCCATCCGTTTTGTCTCCGAATCAGTGCGAAACCTGTTCCATACGGCCACCGGGTCTGCTAAACTGTGTTGTCTTTGGCGCCAGGCGCGCCGGATAGGGTGGGGCGTGTGAGTGGGCGGTGTTTGACAGGCGACAACCACCTCAGATAGAATTCTGTTTTGCGAGTT
>PWUO01000066.1 GCA_003562555.1 Dehalococcoidia bacterium | reverse complement strand
TGGTGCTCGCACGGGCGAGCTCGGCGACCGTGTATTCCCCGCTTGGCAGGTCGTTGCGTGTCGTCTCTCCACGCGTGGAGGCGTACGTGCTGGACAGGGCGCTGCTCGAGCAGCAGCTCCGTCGAAGGGCGGTCGGTGCAGGTGCGCAGATGTTCGAGGGAATCACGGTCTCAAACGTTCACAGGGAGGCTGGCCGGTGGCTGCTTTCGGGCGTGGGCGACGGCTGCCGTGAGTCGTTCATGGCACGCGCAGTCATCCTTGCCTCAGGCGTTGGTCCGGAACTGGCGTGGCGGCTGGGACTCACGCCACCACGCAGCTGTCTCGTGGGCGCACATATGGAGATGGAGATGGATGGAGTCGACGAGACGGAGGTGTACTCACTGTCCGACCTCGCGCCAGGGGCATTCGGATGGCTGGTTCCCGTCGGTTCGGACCGCGTGCGCGTGGGAGTCCTCGCCTCAAGCGGGGCGATACCGCTGACCAGGCTGTTCCTCGAGGGATCCGCAATCCGGCATAGGGTCAGATCCTCCCTCACGCCTCTGCTGCAGCGGCCGGTCCCGGTGGGAGGAGCAGCGCGGACCTGTGCGACGGGGGTGGTGTCCATCGGAGATGCAGCCGGGCAGGTGAAGTCTACCACCGGTGGAGGACTCTATTTCGGCGCGCTCGCGGCTCGGGCCGCAGCTTCGGCTCTGGAGACGGCGCTGGAGAAGGACGATCTGTCCGTCAGAGCGCTGATGACGTATCAGCGTCAGTGGCGCAAGGACTTCCTGCAGGAGATCGAGCGTGGCATGCTGGTGCGCCGAGCCTACAACCGGATGTCACCGCAGCGGGTTGACGACATTATCCGGTGGGCCGCAGGCACTGGCCTGCCAGCAAGGCTGTTCGAGTCGGGGTCGTTCTCCTTCGACCGGCATACGAGCACCCTGTTCTTCGGACTCCTGCGGTCCCTGCCGTGGCTGATGCGGCGGAGTAATGCCCCGACCTCGGAGGTGGACGCATGACCGGCTCCCAGCGGATACCCCGCCACGTGGCGATCATCATGGACGGCAACGGCCGCTGGGCGAGGTCGCGGGGGTTGCCTCGGGTCAAGGGGCATGAACAGGGTGTGGAACGCATCCGCCCCATCGCACTGGCCTGTGCTGAACGTGGCGTGGAGTACCTCACCCTGTACGCCTTCTCCACCGAGAACTGGCGTCGTCCCCGCAGAGAGGTTCGGGCACTGCTGCAACTCCTGTCCAGGGCGATGGACAGGAAGGGAGAGGCGTATCTCGAAGACAACATAAGGCTTCGTCTTGTGGGAAGTGTCGAGCGACTCGACCCCGCCTTGCAGCAGAAGGTGAATGAGGCGATAGAGTTGAATCAGCACAACACCGGCCTCACGCTCTGCCTTGCGTTTGACTACGGATCGCGAGCGGAGATCGTCCGTGCCGCACGTACGATAGCGTCAGATCTCGACGGCAGTGAGGTCACGGAAGAAACGATCGAGCAGCGCCTCTACACTGCCGGAATGCCGGACGTTGACCTGCTGATCCGCTGTGGCGGAGAGGTTCGTCTCTCCAACTATCTGATGTGGCAGTCCGCCTACGCGGAGTTATATTTCACCGAGGTGCTGTGGCCTGATCTTGATGAGGCGGAGCTTGACCGTGCATTCGGCGAGTTCAGTCGCCGCAACCGCCGTTACGGCGCGCTGGATGGCGGAGGAGACGCATGATCAGGGATCTGCTCCTCGTGATGCTGACTTCAGCGGCGCCGATAAGCGAGTTGCGCGGAGGCATTCCGCTTGGGGTGGCTTTGGGCCTTCAACCCGCACTGGTATTCGTGCTTGCCGTAATCGCGAACATGGCGGTATTCTGGCCCGGGCGTCTCGCGCTGGTCTTCTGCGCGCGAAAGGTGTTCTGCAGGATTCCGTACTTCGACGTCTACCTGGATCGGGTTCAGCGCCGGGGACAGCCGAAGGTGCAGAAGTATGGCTTTCTGGGGCTCGTGTTCATAGTGGCGCTGCCGCTTCCAATTACTGGAGCCTATACCGGCACAGTGCTGAGCTGGCTGCTGGGGTTGAACTGGATGAGGTCGTTCATTTCGATCAGCGTCGGGATCGTCATCGCCGGTATCATCGTGATGCTTGCCACCATGGGGGTCATCAGCATCGCTACAGTTGGGTAGGCCGGTTCAGTCATGTGATGCCGGAAGGTGCTGCGCACGTGCAGGATGGAGCGACACAGAAAGGTGGTGGGCAGTACTGGACTTGAACCAGTGACCTCCTGCGTGTGAAGCAGGCGCTCTAACCACTGAGCTAACCGCCCGGGGGAAGACGGCCACTATTGTAGCGTTACCATGGCGGTGTGACAACCTTACCTGTCCCCGCGCAGGTGCTGTGGATGCAGTCCCCCTACCTATTCGAGGTACTCTTGTAGCTTCCGACTGACACTGGGTCGACGCAGCTTTCGTAACGCCCTGGCTTCGATCTGGCGAATACGTTCACGCGTCAGGTTGAACTCCTGTCCGACCTTCTCCAGGGTCTTCGGGTGACCGTCGCTCAATCCGAATCGCATCTCGACGACTTTCTTCTCTCGCGGCGACAGGCTATCGAGGGCCCGGTGGATATGCTCTTGCAGCAATCGATGGGTTGCGATCTCCTCGGGTGCAGGGCTCGTTGCATCGACAACGAGGTCACCGATGCATGTATCGGAGTCGGTGACCAGTGGCGCATCGAGGGAGCCTGGCTCCTGCCGGAACAGGGACAGGATAGCCTCGACACGGTCTGGACTCATGTTTGCTCGCGCCGCGATCTGGTCGCAGGTGGGCTCATGCTTGAGTTCCTGGCCCAGATCCCGCTGGATCCTCACCAGTCGGTTCATCCGCTCGACCATGTGGACGGGAATGCGTATGGTGCGCGATTGATCGGCGATTGCCCTGGTCACACCCTGCCGTATCCACCAGGTGGCGTAAGTGCTGAACTTGTAGCCCTTCCTATGCTGAAACTTCTCGACGGCGCGCATCAGGCCTATGGTGCCCTCCTGGACCAGGTCGAGAAGTGACATGCCATGACCCCTGTATTTCTTGGCGACGCTGACGACCAGTCTGAGATTCGCCTGGATCAGATGGCTGCGCGCGGCCTCCGCTCTCCGGTTAACCTCGTCGAAGTGCCTCCTCAACTCGAATGCATGCGGGCGGAGCGATTGTTCGAGGCGCCCATCGATCACGCGCTCGTACAGCGAAGACGGCGACTCCTCATCCATAAGTCTGACTATTCTGGGTGGAACAATGCTGGCATCGACTGATATGTCCAGGAGCGCCTTATTCACCAGGGCAGCTGGCTGCCCCGTATGCTCCTGGACAAACGCCACAAGATGTGCGTCGATCCCGTCATCGATGGCTGCGCGCACATGCTCATCCCGGATGAGTGTCCCCATGGAGAGACTCCTGGAGGCATTGACGTAGCCTCCGATCAGATCAAGTATTACGCGCGCTCGGAGGACTCGAACAGTCACCACTGCTGCCAGCGTGGGCGCGCTGATTGGCCTGTGGTGACGAGCGATGAAGTTCTGCTCCAACTCCTCGACGCGGCGTCCCTGCTCAATGCGTTTCGACAACTCCTTTTCGTCGCTGGCTGTGAGCAGTGGCACGCGTCCGATCTCCCGAAGATACATCGCCAGCGAGTCTTCCACTACGTTACCATAGTGGTCTGTTCCGCGAGGCGGTTCATCTCCGAGGAGGGCGTCCACATCTGCGTCTGGAGGTGTCGTTCCGGCCCACTGTGGTGCAATGGACTCTCCGTCTCCATTGATCAAGTTCTCACTCGCTTCGGTGTTTAAGAGCGAGGCATCATGAATGTTGTCCATACTGATTCCCTCACATCCTGCAGTCTGCCTGCGCCGTAGACGCAGTCCTGCAGTCCTCCGTAATACTGCTAATGAGGTCGCCCCCGGGGTCACAAAATGGCGACTCTCATGCGTGTACGAGAGACTGACTCAGGGGCGCACAGGCGCAGCCGACGTGTTGTATCGGTCAGAGGTTCGGACCTTGTGGACTGCGGTGGTACTCGC
>PWUO01000097.1 GCA_003562555.1 Dehalococcoidia bacterium | reverse complement strand
CTCAGCCTGCTATGATGTCGCGTGGCGCCGACAGTCGTTAAGCCACCCGTACGCACAATCGTCGGCGCAGGGGATCACGTGACTACCGTAGCCGACACTGTGAAACGCGTGCTTCGCGACATTCCTCCGCATGTCACCGTAGTGGCAGCGGCCAAGGGGGGGTCCGCTGAGCTGATCCGCGACGCCATTGAAGCCGGAGTGGCCGTGATCGGACAGAACTACTTCGCAGAGGCGCGACGCGCGAAACCGCTTGTACCATACGCCGCATCCTGGCATTTCCTGGGACGACTTCGCCCTCATGACATCCGTCCGGGCAACCTCGCCATCTTCGACGTCCTGCAGAGTGTGGACTCCGTCGAGCTCGCCGCACGAATCGATGCGAAGTGCGCCTCAACGGGCAGAGTGTTGCCCGTATTCCTCGAGGTCAACAGCGCGCGCGAACCGCAAAAGGCAGGACTGTATCCTGAGGACGTCGAGACGGCACTCAGGCGCATCGCACCGCTCAGTCACCTGCGGGTGACAGGACTGATGACGATGGGGCCACTGACGGGTGCTCCTGAAGATTCCCGCCCCTACTTCGCCGAGACGCGCCGGCTGTACGACCATATCAGGCAGCTTGCCATTCCCGGGATCAGCCTTGAGACCCTGTCCATGGGTATGAGCGACACCTACCTGATCGCAATAGAGGAGGGCAGCACGATGGTCCGCCTCGGCACCAGGCTCTTCGGCCCCCGGCAGCAATAGACTCGCTATTCTCGGTGACGTAAGAGGTCGGCGCTTACGGACTTGCGCTACACAATGCACTGCAGTCACACCGGCCCGCAGAATTGGAACCTCTGTCTTTTTCGGAGAAACAACCGGGCGCAAACCACTCCTGTGACAGACCGCCGATGATACACTAAGACGCCGATGTCGGTTCAGAACCTGATCGTCCAATTCACCGAGGCATTCCAGTCCAAGCGCTGGGTACGTGTCACGCTCGTGGTAGTCGTTATCCTCTTTTCGGCCCTGTCGATATGGTTCGGCTACACGCAGCTGGAGGAGGACAGCGCCCACAGCTACGGCTACGTGGGCATCTTCTTCATCAACCTGATCACCTGCGCCACAATCCTGGTTCCTGTTCCGGGAGGGGCGGCCGTCAACGTTGCGGCCGCCACGTGGATGAATCCGCTGGCAATCACGCTGGTAGCGGCGTGTGGTTCAACGATTGGGGAACTCACCAGCTACCTTGCGGGCTCGCTTGGCCACAGGTTTCTCGCATCCGGCCACTCCAAACGCTACGCACAGGCGGACCGGCTCATGACGCGCTTCGGAGCGCTCGCGGTATTCCTGTTCGCGCTACTGCCGATGCTGCTGTATGACCTCGTCGGCCTCATCGCAGGGTCGACCCGCTATCCGCTGTGGAAGTTCATCAGTGCGACCTTCGCGGGCCGCATCCTCCGACACGCTGCCCAAGTGTACGTTGGCTATTCTCTGGCAGAATGGTTTCTGTTCCGCTGACGACTCCACCCGACATCATGATCGTCTCATCCACACCGCACATGCCGGCCTGACCGTGAGCCGCCTTGCGCTCGGCTCTGCGCCGGAGGCCCCGGTGACGTGGTTCAATGCCACGTGCCGCCGATGTTACAATACGGTCCATGGCAGGAGACTACTATAAGACCCTGGGACTGGAGCGGTCGGCATCGGATGCCGACATCAAGAAAGCGTATCGCCGGCTGGCGATGAAGTACCATCCCGATCGGAATCCGGGCAAAGAGACGGAGGCTACTCAGAAATTCAAGGAGATCACCGAGGCGTACGGCGTCCTCGGGGATCCGGAGAAGCGCCAACAGTACGATCAGTACGGGACCGTGGGAGATCTCGGCAATATCTTCGGCAGCAACACGACCAGCGCGGGATTCGAGAACGTGATGAGGGACTTCGGAGGGCTGGGACTCAATCTGGACTTCCTCGACAACATATTCGGCGAGACGCTTCGCGGGAGGGGTTACCGGGTATCGTTCAGTAACCTTGGCAAGTCCGGTGCAGCATCCCGGCGAGGCGGAGGCACACGACGATTCACGATGGAGGACCTGTTCGGAGGTTCCCCTCCACAACAGCAGCAACCCATGACGGTGACGTACGAACTCACTGTCACTGCAGATGAAGCCGAGAAGGGTGCCACGAAGCGCCTGACCCGCAAGGGACGACGACTGGAGGTCAAGGTTCCTCCCGGAGTCAAGACCGGCAGCGTCGTACGGTTACCCAACGCATGCACCATCACCGATGGGTGCCAGGGAGACATCCTAATTCGGATCAAGGTTAAGTAAGCAGTGCCGGCAAACTTACCACCACGATACATAGCGGCTGAGCAGCGCTACCGGGAGGCCAAAGACGTCGATGACAAGTTAGCCGCCCTGCAGGAAATGCTCGCCGTAATGCCCCGTCACAAGGGCACGGATAAGCTGCACGCAGGGCTTCGTTCGAAGATCGCGAAGCTCAATCAGGAGTCCGAGCGCAAAGCCGCCACCGCGAAACGCGCCGGATTCTTCATCCGCCGTGAGGGAGCGGGACAAATCGTCCTCACGGGCGCCCCGAACACCGGGAAGTCACAGTTGCTCGCCGCACTGACCAGTGCCACCCCCGAGGTCGCGATGTATCCGTACACTACCCAGGTCGCTCTGCCCGGAATGATGCGGTTCGAGGATATCCAAATTCAACTCGTTGACACTCCTCCGCTGGGCCAGAAGGGGGTGCGTCCACTCATCTCCAGTATTCTGCGCGCCGCAGATATCATTGCCATCGTCGCGGATCTCAGTGGCGATCCCTCGTGGGAGGTGGAGTGGGCCCTGGGTGAACTCGCCGAGTGTCGGGTCATTCCGGGCTCCATGCCACCGGACGAAGAGCTCACAGGTGGCATCTATGCCAAGGACATGGTGATCATCGCGAACAAGAGCGATGCGCCTGGCGCCGACCGCAACCTCCGGTCGCTGCGCCTCAAGTACGAGACGTTCTTCCCAATTCTGGCCGTATCCGCCACTCAAGGTGAAGGCCTTGACCGGTTGCCCGGCAAGCTGTTTGAGGCACTGGATGTCATCCGCGTCTACACCAAGGCCCCGGGACAGAAGGCCGATATGAATGAACCGGTCATCCTCCCGAGAGAATCCACCGTAGGAGAGGCGGCGGAGGAGATCCACAAGGACTTCAAGAAGGGCATGAAGTACGCGGTCGTCTGGGGCTCAGGCAAGTACAACGCACAGACCGTCAGCAAGACGCATACGCTGCAGGACCAGGACATCGTCGAGTTTCACGTGTGACGTGCAGTCCGTTGCTGCCGCCGCACCGCCATCGGCCAGCCCCAATGTCAGTATTCGGGCGCGTATGACAACAACCCGTTATGAAATGCGCCGGTTATTGTTGAAAACGACAGAGGCATTCTCTATACTTGCGTTCGGTGGTTGCCAGCGTAGGTTATCAAGTCTTCCGTAATTTCTATGGCGATTCCTGGGTGCACTGGATGACCGAAACCTGGACCAAATCTCAACGAAAGGAGGTCATCCGGTGAGTTTTGCAGACAAGACCCTTCAGTGCGCAGATTGTGGTGCGGATTTCGTGTTCACCGGCGAGGAGCAGGAGTTCTTCTCCTCAAAGGGTTACACGAATGAGCCGAAGCGCTGTCTCACGTGTCGTCGCACGCGCAGATCCCAGAAGTCCGACGGCGATGGATTCGCGGGCAGACAGCTCTACGGTGCCACGTGTGCTCAGTGCGGCAAGGACTGCGAAGTCCCGTTCGAGCCACGCGACGGTCGGCCGGTATACTGCAGCGACTGCTTCGGAAGACTTCGCAGCAGATAGCCTCCTGACCACTTCATAGCTGGCAGCACGCAGTACAACCAAGGGGCCCCGGGTACTCCCCGGGGCCCCTAATTTTGTTACGCGGCAGCGTGCGGCGAGGCCGGCACGATACTCCGGATCATGGCACGAGTTATCACAAACAGTAGATCCCTCGTAATGAACGGGAGCCCGATCATCGGCAGCGCCTCATCGGTAACCTCTTCTGCCACCGTATCCACATCCTGCGATG
>PWUO01000105.1 GCA_003562555.1 Dehalococcoidia bacterium | reverse complement strand
CATGCTCACGGACGTCGCCTCGAATGCGCTTCTCAAGACGCTCGAAGAGCCGCCGTCACATGTGATCTTCATACTGGCGACGACCGAGTTTCATAAAGTTCTTCCCACCATCGTGTCGAGGTGTCAGACCTTTCATTTCAGGAGGCTGGCGCTTAATGCGATCGCTGCAAAGCTGCGGCACGTTTGTGAGCGCGAGGGTATCGGACTCGAGGACGAGAGCCTTTCGGCTGTCGCTCGTGCTGCGGGGGGTAGTCTGCGGGACGCCGAGAATCTGTTGCAGCAGCTCATTGCGAGCCATGGTCGTGACCTGTCACCGGCAGAGGTGAGGGCTGTACTGGGAATCGCCGATGAGTCATATGTCATCGGGCTGATCGGCGAGCTCGTGTCGGCGGACATGGCCGCCGGACTCCGGCTGTTACACCGCGCAAATGATGATGGTGTTGACATGCGTCACTTCAGTCAGCAGATGGTCGCGTCTCTGCGCGACCTCCTTCTGGTGAAGACCGGATGTGAGGACATTGTTGAAGGCGGAATGGAAAGAATCGAAGCGCTCAAACGAGCCGGCGGGCATGCGAACGAACGTCTGATTGTCGCTGCCGTGCGGCGTTTCGCAGAATCCAACACGAGAGACCGATCTCAGCCGCTCCTCTCCCTTGAGCTTGCTTTTGTCGATTGTGTGCTGCCGCAGACCGATGCGCCTCCAGCGCAGACGGAGGTTACTGCGAATGCGTCGCCGCACAAGAACACGAAGAAACCGGTGGAAATGGGGACTGATCGTCTCCCGGGTCGCAAGAGGGCGGGTGTGAGTACAGCCAGACGTGAGGACGTCACGACTGCGGAAGATGAGCCAGGAACCACGTCTTCGGCGGTGATAGAGGCACATGAGGCGAGCCCTACAGATCCTGCGGTGGCGCAGGAGGGGGCATATGTGGCTCAGGAGACGGGCACATCGGAAACGTCATGGCAGCCTCCGGCGCAGGAGGTCGTGGATGACGGAGACGGGCTGGCGACGCAGGAACCGTCGATGGCGGAAGGTCACGTCGAGGAGGATCCTGGAGAACTCGGGCAGGTCCGTGCAAGGTGGCGGGAGTACGTGGATTCGCTGCGGGGACTCGGCTCCACCGGCAACCTCGACGCGTTCCTCCGGAGTGCGTGTGAGCCGGTCTCCCTTGACGATGATGTTCTCGTCCTTCGATTTGCTCATGAGTTTCACAAGAGCAAGGTAGAGGATCCCAAGTACCGCCACGTCATTGAGGAACGCCTCCTTCAGTTCTTTGGACGGCCCTACAGAGTCGAGTGCGTCCTCGAATCTGTGCAACACAATGGCGCGACCCCTTCCGGGACCGCGAAGGCGGAAGGGGGGCTTGTGGATGCCGCGATCAGGTTGGGCGCGCGGCCGCGATACCGGAGATAGCCCGGGTTCATTGAAAGGCGGTGTGAATCCATATGTCGGTTACTGCTGAGCCAATCACACGAGTCGTCATCGCTCTGAGCAAGCTGCCGGGTATCGGACCGAAGAGTGCACAGAGGCTTGTCTATCACCTGCTGCAGGGTGCCGACGCGGACATAGAGGAACTGGCGCACTCACTTCTCGCGCTTAAGGGCAGCCTCACGCTGTGTTCCTCCTGTTTCAATGTGGCTGACCACAATCCGTGTTCGATCTGCGCCGACAACCAGCGCGATCCTTCCATGTTGTGCGTTGTCGAGCGTCCGGCTGACATACCCTCGGTGGAGCGCACGGGCAGGTTTAACGGTTACTATCACGTGCTGCACGGCGCGCTGAGTCCCGCACGAGGGATTGGTCCTGAAGACCTCCATATCAGGGAGATTGCATCGAGGGTGAGACAGATGGGCGTGACGGAAGTGATTCTCGCGACCAACCCCACCGTTGAGGGTGAGGCAACCGCGATGTATGTACGCCAGGTGGTGAGTCCACTCGGCGTTCGCGTGAGCAGGCTTGCACGTGGCCTTCCGTTCGGGGCGGATATCGAGTATGCTGATGACATAACTCTTGGGCAGGCGTTCGACTCGCGCCAGGGGTTCTAGCTTCTATCAATGTCTGGTCCCAGGGACTACCAGGTTGAGGGGCTCGTCATCCGGGATGCGACCGTCGGCGAGCGCGACCGTGTGGTCGTGCTGTTCTCCCGGGATGAGGGGAAGCTCACCTTCGTGGCGCGCGGGGCGCGACGGCCGGGAAGCAGTCTCGGTCCGAGCGTCCAGATGCTCACCCGAGGTCGCTTCCAGTGCGTTCGTCGGCGCGGCCTCGATCTCCTCACCCAGGCAGTGTCGATCGAATCTTACGGCAAGCTGAAGGCCGAACTCTGGAGCATGTCCTGTGGACTATATCTGGCAGAACTTGTGGATTCGTCTACAGTAGAGGCCGCGCCCAATCGAACGCTCTATGACCTCCTCGTCGGTGTACTCGACGCAATCAATCATCACGGGTGCAGCGATGCGCTGCTACGGTACTTCGAGCTGCGTTTGCTGCAATGCGTGGGATTCTGCCCTTCTGTCCAGCGATGTGTTGGTTGTGGCGGCCGGTTGCGTCCCGAGGTGAACGCACTAAGCGCCACGCTGGGTGGGGCAATGTGCCCGGATTGCTCCTCATCATGTACGGATGCGATACCCCTGAGTGTCGATGCACTTAAGGTGTTGAGATTCTGCCTGGCCAACGATCTCGAAACCTCCTGCCGTGCGAAGCTGAGCGCCTCTCTGGCAGCGGAGGTCGAGGAGCACCTACATCGATTTCTTGTTGGCGTCCTGCAGAAGGAGCTGAAATCACGCGCATGGCTTTTTCGGCTTCGCACGGAGGCATTGTTGACAGGCAATGGGCAAGCTCCTACAATCGCCCGAAGGTCTGAGAGCTAATGGAACTGATATCGGAAACGTCATCTGCGAGAGGTGGCGGGTACTAGACATAATCGTGATGAAGGCTACGCACTTCCCGGGTGGCGTACCGTTCGCAGATGCTACTCTCGTCGCACACATCGGTAGTGAGGCAGGCACGGAAGACTGAATGTATATCGTAATCGTTGGTGCTGGTGCAGCTGGTTTCTACGTTGCGCACCTCCTTTCAAGAGAGAAGCAGGAGATCGTCGTCATTGAGCAGGATGAGGAAGCGGCCGAGCAGGTGCGCCGCGAACTGGACGTGGGTGTGGTAATTGGGAATGCGGCCATCCCACGAGTTCTGTGGCAGGCTGAGGTTCAGAGGGCTGATCTCGTAGTTGCCGTGACTGGAGTGGACGAGACCAATATGATCACCTGTTTCATGGCGAAGGAGCTGGGCGCCAAGAAGACGATTGCCCGAGTACGCAACCCTGAGTATTCAGGGTACCTGCTCGTGGGCGGGAAGTCGCCGTATGCCACACGCAAGGTGGTGCGACCTCGCAGTCTTGGCGTTGATCTCTTCGTGAACCCTGAGATCGAGGCCGCGCGCGAGATCGTCTCAATTCTGTCGGGGCTCTATGTGACGCCGATGGAGGAATTTGCCGACGGGAGGGTGCAGCTGCGCGAGTTCAAGGCGGAGAGCGCTGCTGTGGTGGGTAGACGCCTGTCTGAGCTGCCCTTTCCGAGACCCTGCACTGTCGTGATGCTTGGTCGTGGGGATGACATTGGCGTGCCGGCGGCTGATGCAACCATCAGGAAAGGCGATCGCCTGTACCTGGTGGCGGCGCGAAAGGACATGGATCAGCTTGGGGCGATCTTCGAGGTACCGCGGCGTTCTCCCCGAACAGTCGTCATATTCGGTGGAGGCACGATCGGATTCCACGTGGCCGAGGCGCTCGAGAAGCGCGGAGTGCAGGTGAAGTTGATCGAGAAGAGCGTCACAAGATCGCAGGAGATCAGCTCGAGGTTGAAGCGCACGGTGGTCATCCAGGGAGGGCGTCCGGACCGGGATCTCCTGGCGGACGAGGGTGTCGCGAACTCCGATGCGTTCGTGGCGACCACCGGAGATGAATCACTCAACATCCTCGCCGGACTTGTGGCAAAGGACGTCGGGGTGTCTCGCAACATCGTCGTCGTGGACGAGCCGGAGTACATTCCTCTCGCTGAAGCCGTGGGTGTGGATGTCGCGATG
>PWUO01000089.1 GCA_003562555.1 Dehalococcoidia bacterium | reverse complement strand
GGGCGCCGATCTCGGTCACCTCAAGCCGCCGCACATCAATCCGTCTGACGCGGTGCTCGCCGCGCTGTCGGAACCTGCGGTGGAGGTGGAACGGGTGGCCGTCGAGTCCAAGGAACGCGTCAACGCGTAGTACAACGCTCCGGGGAGGACGGCCGATCGGCCGTCCTCCCTCATTTCACCACGGATATCTGGTCCTCCCCATGACTTCGGTACTGTGTCTGGACGCTTGCCCGCGCCCCGCGGCCCTTGCAGCCCGCTGGCCAGTACCTTTGTCTATCTTGACCACACGTACCTTTGTGCCATAATTGCGCCATGAACACCCACGTGGTGATCCCGTTCATCGCGTCGGTCGCGTATCTGGGACTGGTCGCACTTCTGCTGGAGAACCGGCCCTGGGGATCGCGCCAGAAGCTGTTCGTCGCGTTCGTGACGGTCGCTTTCTTCTACAGCTTTTTCGATCTGTTCGCGCGCAGCAGCTACCTCATGGGTCACAAGCACCTGCTGGCGCAGATTGTCATCTGCATGGCCATATGGACGGTGGTGCAGTTCCACTACTTCGTCCGTCCGTACTTCAGCAGGACGCCTGTCCGGCTGCCGCTGGCGTACCTTTTCGTGATCGCCTGCGTGACGATGAGCGTGACGGGGGTGGTTCCGCGCGAGACCGTGCTCACTGAAAGCGGACTCACCGTGTACTACGGCATACCACTGCTTGTACTGGCGGTGACGATATTTCTTACGCTCGGTATCCGGGATCTCCTGTGCCTGGTGAGGAGCCATAAGCTGGCGAACGACGCAGTCGAGAGAAATCAGATCGACTATCTCATCGCCAGCATTGTGCTGTTCAGCTTCTTCATGCTGCTGACGTTCGTGCCCGGGTTCGGCGACTACCCTGTGGCCCATATCGGCAACCTTCTGGTGGCCTGCGTGCTCAGCTACGCCGTGGTGGCGCATCGACTGCTGGATATCGGCGTGTTCATGCGCCGGGGCCTCGTGTATGTGCTGCTCTACGGCGGGGGTGTCGCTCTGGTCCTTACGTTGCTGGAGATTGGCCACCTGCTGTTCAACGTGGACTTCCATTTTCGTACCGCCATGGCGATGGTGGCCATCGGAGTGCCGGTCGTCATCTTCCTGACCCATGTAGTGCGCGATACGCTGCAGCGAAAGATAGAGGAGGCGTTCATTGGAAGCAGGAGCGAGGCGCGACGGCAGCTCAACGACTTCGTCGAACGCATCTACGACGTGCCCACCCTGGAGCAGTTCGGCCGCCAGCTCGTCTCGCTGCTGGCTCGCTCGGTCAATTCGAAGACGCTGCACCTGCTTCTTCCTGACGTGCACAGCGGAGATTTCGTCGCGTTGTTCTCCCACCCCCCTACCGGGCCCGGAGACGATGGCTCACGACTTGTGCTGAAGCATGACAGTCCACTGCTTTCGTGGCTCAGGCGAGAGACACAACTACTGTCCGCGAGATACCTCGACATACTTCCCGAGTTCCAGGGATTGTGGACGCAGGAACGGGAGGATGTGCGAACTGCAGGAGTTGCCATCTTCCTGCCGGTGGCGAACCACGGGGAAGTAGTCGCAGTGCTCGCGGCAGGTGGAAAGGCCGGTGGCAGGCCGTATTCGGTCGAAGATCTGGACCTCATGCGTGCGGTCACCAGCCGGGTGGCTGCAAGCATGGAGAAGCAGTTTCTGTATGAGCAACTGCAGAGACAGGAGCGTGAACTGGCACTGCTCAACCGTCTCGCCACTGTCGTGACATCCAGCCTTGATATGGAGAACACGTTCGAAGGCTTCGCCCGCGAGCTCAGGACGGTGGTGCCGCTGGATTATGCCGCGGTCGCGCTCGTGGATGGCGACAAGGTGAAGCTGGAGGCCGTGTTCGGAGACGTGAAGGCGACGCAGATGGCGCAGATGGCACATTCAGTACAGGGAACCGCCACGGAGTGGGTGGTGGCGCACAGGCGATCTGTGTATCAGCCGGACCTGCACGCAGCCGCAACCTACTGGCCGGACGTGCACTACGCGCGCGAGGGTATCCGCTCCCTCGTGCATTCGCCCCTGATCGTTCGTGACCAGGTGGTGGGAACGTTGCTCGTGGCGAGTGCCGCGCCCCAGCGCTACAAGGATACTGACCTCAAACTGCTGGAGCAGGTCGCCTCCCAGATCGCCGCGCCTATTGAGAATCTGAGGCTCTATTCCCGTGCGGAGGAACGCAGCCGAATCGATGAGTTGACCGGCCTGTTCAACCGGAGGCATTTCGAGGAGAGACTGCGCGAGGAGGTGGCGCGTCACGCCCGCAGTGACGAGGTATTCTCGCTGCTTATGGCGGACCTCGACGCGTTTAAGGCGTACAACGATATGTACGGACATCCTTCTGGAGACGTGCTGCTGAAGGTAATCGCCGACCTCCTGAACCACGCGGTTCGTGAATCCGATCAGGCCTTCCGGTACGGTGGTGATGAGATTGCCGTTATCCTTCCTGAAACGACGCCGGAAGATGCCTACATGGTGGCCGAGCGGGTCAGGCTTTGCGTGGCGAAGGAAATGGAGTCACGGCACAGCGGCGTCACATGCAGTATCGGACTTGCCAGCTATCCGACCGATGGGGTGATGGCCGGTGAACTGGTGACAACGGCTGACACTGCGCTGTACTACGCGAAGAACACCGGTGGAAACCGAACGTACGCCTCGTCCAAGATATTTGCCGACGCCGAGTTGGGCGCCGAGCCGAAGAACAACCACCGCGGCAGCGGTTTGAGTGCGGTGTACGCGCTGGCAGCTGCCGTGGATGCGAAGGATCACTACACGTACGGGCATTCGCGCAAGGTCAATATATACGCCGTGGTGCTGGCCGAGGCCCTGGGGCTGGCGTCGGATGAGGTCTCTCGAATCAGCACCTCTGCGCTACTACACGACATCGGCAAAATCGGCGTGCCTGACAGGATACTCAACAAGAAGGGCGAGCTCGACGCCGAGGAGTGGGAGTCCATCAAGTCGCATCCCCGTCTTGGTGCGAACATCGTTGGCAACGTCCACGACCTCTCTCCCTGCGTCGGCAGCATTCTGTACCACCATGAGAAGTGGGATGGCAGCGGCTATCCCGAGGGCCTGCGCGGGAAGTCGATCCCGATAGGGGCCCGGATTCTTGCCGTTGCCGACGCGTTCGCAGCCATGGCGTCCGCGAGGCCATACCGCGAGGCGTTGGCGGATGAATTGGCGCTGGAGCGGCTGAAGCAGTGCGCAGGTACGCAGTTCGACCCTGAGCTCGTGAAGGTGTTCGTCAAGGAGGCCGAGGAAGGACTGCCCCGCAAGGACAATGTCAGCCATGTGCATCCGTTCGAGAACCTGTGACCGGTGCGCTCAGCACGCCGGCTTCCTGACCAGGGCGCAGATGTTGCGCGTATCCTCCCGTTCCGGGTCTTCCCGGGATGCTGCAGGTCCGATGCGCTCAATCACGAGGCCGCACTGCAGCAGCAGTGCGGCCAGTTCGTCCTCTGTGTACAGGTGATAGAAGCGGTTGAGGGTGACTTCTCCGTCGCGCCACGGCACGTACTGATCCCGTGGTGTGTTGTGGAACCTGGGTTGCACGTAGTTCCAGACGCTGAGGAAGGCCTCCCCTCCGGGACGCAGAACCCGGCGCAGCTCGGCAACCGCACGATGGCGGGATGATTCGTCCTCGATGTGATGGTAGCTGGCGATGGCCAACGCGTGGTCGAACGTCGCATCAGCGAATGGGAGATGGGAGAGGTCGCCACGGACCCTTGCCGCACTGAACTCGTGCTTCGCCATGAACCGTCCCGCCTCGCGCAGCATCCCTGCTGAATGATCGAGGCCGATCAGGTCGAATCCCTGCCTGAAGGGCAGGAAGTCTGCCCCGTGACCACATCCCAGATTCGCCACCCTGCCGCCTTTCCACCTGAGGGCCAGTTGCTCCAGGTCGTGACGCAGTAAGGGCCAGTGCCTGACTCCGTACCAGGTCGGCGCCATGCGGTCGAACACTTCCCGGTTTGTTCCCATTTCGGGCTCCTGCTAGACTCAAGCCTAGCATGAGGAAGGCCACGCGAACCATCTCCGGAGTCACTCCGGTT
>PWUO01000170.1 GCA_003562555.1 Dehalococcoidia bacterium | reverse complement strand
GCTGACTCCAATCTGTCGCGCCAGTTGTCGTTGCGTCAGTGGTGGCTGTATTGCCTGTCGCCATCGTCGGACCTGTGCCCCAAACTCGGTATGCCGGAAACTGCTCATCAGGGTATCACCCCTCGCTTATTCTGCATATGATAATAGCATATGTTGGCTGGAAAAAGTCAAATCGTTGCCGGCATTGTGGACTATGTCCCCGGAAGAATCCACCCATTCGTGCGCAGAGCCTCCATCCACGGATGCAGAGTCATAGAACGTTCGGTCATGTCATCCTCAGGAGCGTGTCTGGTTTCAGTGCATCAGGCACCGGAACCATCATTGTTGATCAACCGGAGCAATGATCTCCAGCGAAGTGCGGGATGTGTGGCCAGGAAAGGCGCTCGGCGCGGGGTCGGTTACGCGAAGCCCATCATGCGGCGGGTAGTCTTGACGTTGTCTGGAGAGGTGAGCATTTCGAGAAGCGTGAATGCCACGTCCACTGCAGTGGCAGGGGACGTCGAGGTCACTATCGAGCCGTCGCGCACCACGCTCTCGTCCACCACCCGGGCACCCATTGCGCCAAGTTCCTTGCGCCGCTTGCCCTCAAGCTGGTGGTACGTAGTTGCGCGGCGGCCATCGAGAACCCCGCTTCTGGCCACCGGCAGTGCGCCTGTACATACAGCGCAGATGGGTTTGCCCGCCGCGGCGAAGCGGCGAAACACGTCGAGAAACTCGTCTGAATACGCATCAGTGTAGAATCCGGCCTTCTCGAAACCTCCTGGCACTGCCACTGCATCGAATTCCTCATCCTGCACATCTTCAAGAAGCAACTCCGGCACCACCCTGAACCCGAACGTGCAGCGAAGCTCCGGGCGCAGACCAACGGTCACCACTTCGATCTCCTCATCTCCAAACGCGCTGGCAAAGCCGAGCACGTCAGTGAAGGCGGCGGCTTCGTACGCCTCAAAGCCGTCTGCGAGCAGCAGGATAACTCGTTTCATGCCCACCTCCTTATTCGCTACTGTACGTTCGTATGAGTGGGTGAGGCCGCAGCAGGGCCTGTCCCGGTTGTGTATGGTGTGTGACGGAACGAAACTGAAAGCAGGAACACCGTGAAGATCGATGAGGGGCTCAGAGGTAGCGCTCGACTCGGAGAGTCGATCCCCCACTGCACTGCGGGGTCGCGCCTCATGCGCAAAGGCTAGCATCGGAGGACGAGAACGTCAATGATCGACCGGAGGCGAAAATGGTACTGACGACCGCCTTTGTTCGTAGAGGTTTGACACTGCACTTGTGCTAACATATCCTTGCGACTTGATTCTCGAGCCACGGGGTGACGCCGGAGCAGTCTTGCAATTTGTGTCGCAGTGGAATCGTCCCAATCCGAAGGCGTTCGAGTTGGATTCCGTCGATCGATGACCCGGTGATTGTGTGCCTGCATGCGTTCGCGCACGGGCATTCGGCGGAATGAAAAGCTCCGGGTGACGATACCACGTGGTGGATGGGACAGGTGGCAACCTCGGGAGGCAGCGCGAGAAAGTGTTCGAGCGACACGCGCCGCGGGCCCAATTACGGGGTGAGTGACTGGAAGATGAGCAGACGCAACAGATTCAGGAGACCTAACGAAACGAACGATCAGCAGAGGCAAGCTACCGCACCAGCACAGTCCGCACCGGACAGGGGGGAACGCCCCGTTGGAACTGTGGTGACACTACACCTCCGGGGCAGGAACCCGTTCAAGCATCACAACGCCTACCTGATCCCCGGTGCCAAACACGTGCTCGTGGACCCGGGCCCGCCCGGTACCGCCGGTGAGTTGCTCGAGCAGCTCTCACGCCATCGCGTATCGCTCGGCGATATCGGCCTGATCGTCATCACCCACGGGCACCCGGACCAATTCGGCAGCGCCGCGCAGTTCAAAGAGTGGACGCAGGCGCAGCTTGCCGTTCATGAACTCGACGCTGAATACGTGAGTTTCGGGACCGTGCCCACTATCAAGCCGGTTTCGCGTATGGGCACCCTTTTCAAGTCGATGCTTGCCATCAAGCCGCCTGCAGTGGAGCCGGACATCATGCTGCACGAAGGCGAGAGACTGGGACGCTATGCAGGAAAGGGAAGTGTGCTCCAGACTCCCGGTCACACTGCCGGCTCCATCTCGATCATGCTGCCGGACGGCATGTGCATCATCGGCGACCTCGTCATGAGGGGGGTTCGTGCTGGCACGCCTTCGATGCCGTGGTTCGCGGAGGACATCTCGGAGGTTCGCAACAGTCTTCAGAAGGTCGTCTCCGCCGGTGCCCGTACGCTGCTGGCGACGCATGGTGGTCCGTTCCAGGTGGAGGAGCTGGCTCGCCGGTTCACGTGGCTTGAAGTACCTGAGCCCCGGTCCGTCAGTGCCGAGCCCTGTGCAGAGGAACTCCCGCAGGAGACGTTTGAGAATAGCAGTTCAGATGTTGGCCGGAGTTCTGAGGGCGAGAGGTCCGATGCACCCGACGGTGACCGACCGCGCCGCCGCCGACCGCGCCGCCGCAGGCCACGTTCTCAGCAGGATGGAGCTCAGTCCGGAGGACAGCCATCCGGCACCCAGGACAGGTGACATCCTCCGCGCGACTCAGACCGCATCAACGCGAGAGTGGTGGCTCGCTGCCTGACTGCAACAGCAACTGGGCCATCAGTTTCGCGTTCACGACCCCCTGGTCGCCATTGTTCGTGTTGAACAGTACGTGAATCTCAGATGCGTCCATGGCGCACTCGCTGATGCGCGCGGCCCACGGACTCAGTTCCTCACGATCGTAGTAGTAGTCGAAGCGTTCCGTCGGCGATGCCGTCTTCTTCTCCCATGTCTCTGACTTCCTTCCGTGGAAGCGCACGATACCGGTGTCGGTCGTCAGCGCGACTATGGGGGGCACGCTGGACGCGAATCCCTGCGGCTCATCGACACATACGAACGACAGGTAATGCTGCCTGAGGAACTCCAGCGTGCTGTCGCGATGGCTTTCCGAGAGCCAGCGGTTGTTGCGGAACTCAACCGCGATGCGGAAGGTGGAGAGGCGCTCCTTACACGACAGCAGGTGATCGAGCTGCGGTATGCCCGGGTTGAACCAGGGTGGGAACTGGAACAGCACCGTGCCAAGCTTGCCCGTGGAATCCAGGGGCAGCAGGGCATCCTCGAACCGTGCCCACAGGTGCTGGCGCATCTCCTCCGGTACGTCTCTGTAGTAGACGCGCTGCTTTCCTGCGAGGCTCGCAGGCAGCGCGCCGCGGATATCCGCAGGCAGCGACTGCAGGGGTGTGGGGTGGTGGGTGAACAGTCGGAACGCCTTGACGTTGAAGATGAAGTCGTCCGGGGTCCGCTCCGCCCAGAGCGTGGCGTTGCGCCGCGAGGGCATCGCGTAGTAGCTGCTGTCGACCTCCACGATATCGAACTGGCTGGCGTAGTACGAGAGCCGCGCCTCGGCCGACTTCGCCGACTCGGGATAGAAAGTGCCAGCCCGAATAAGCGTCGGGTCCGTCCAGGAACAGGTGCCGATACGTATGCGTGCGGTCATAGTAAGCCGTGGGGTGCCAGGTCAGACGACGGTTATGTAGAGGTTGAACTGTCTCGCGCCCTTCTCGCCACCGTCCCATGGTCGGTCGTAGCTGAACGAGATTGTGCACTCACCCTCACCGACGACGTCGAGAGTCCACTGTTCCAGTGAAGGTGTTCCGGGCGCGACTGTGGATTCGGGTTCGAGCGACTCCCGGAAGCTCTCCACTACTACTGTGGTGTCAGAGATCCCGGCATCCTCCCACCGGAATCCTGTGCTCGGATTGTCGCAGAGCCGCAGGATAATCGTCGTGCCGACCTCGGCCTGCACATGCCTGTTGATGATTATCTGGTCACCCGGATCGGCCGCGAAGCGGTCGCAGGTGATCTCGATAACGATGGGCTCTGGTGGTTCGGGAGCGCATCCTGCCGCCCCGATCACCAGCAGCGCCAGCAGCACGGGCCCTATCCGCGTCATCAGTTCTATGCTAGCACGGTGATGCGCTCCCTGGTGGCCTTTTCGAATGGTAGATACCGTCTTGCATGTCAATGCGCAGCAGCCAGCGCAGGGTCGAAAGGCTTGCCGCTCTTGAG
>PWUO01000115.1 GCA_003562555.1 Dehalococcoidia bacterium | reverse complement strand
TGCATTCGCGCCGACCTAGTTCCTGCAGCATCTGGAGCAGGACCAGTTGTGCGTCGCCCACGATGCCTACGTCCGGCACCCAGTTACGTCCTATCTCTGACGCAGTGATATCCACATGTACCAACCGAGCTCCCACAGGCAGGTCCTTCCAGCGGTGGGTCTGAAACGCCTCGTTACGGGTGCCGATTGCCAGAACCGCGTCCACACTCTTGAGGTAACCTGCAGTGACGTGATTGCGGTAGAGGCCAACCAGGCCAAGAGCCAGAGGGTGATGCTCTGAAACTATTCCCCTACCCCCCGGTGTGGTCGCGAAGGGCATGCCAAGCGTCTCCACCAGCTCAAGGAATGGCCCCTGCGCTCCGGAAAGCATCGTGCCGTTTCCTGCGATGACGACGGGGCGCTTCGCGCTGAGTAGTATGTCCACAGCCCGGCTGATTCTCTCGGGATCTCCGCCCGATCTGATTCGCTCGGCTGGTCCAAACTCCGGAGGAGGTATGTCGACAGAATAGCCGTGCGTTATGTCACCCCCCACGTCATTGGGTATCTCGATATACACCGGGCCGGGCTGATCGTTTATTGCGAGAGAGAACGCACGGCGGACGTACCAACCAAGGCGATCGATGTCGTGGACCCTGGCCGACCATTTGGTGACCGGACGCATCATGCCGAGCTGGTCGCACTCCTGGAACTCCCCCATTCCCTCGGTCTTCTGGCTGATTGATGGACAGAGCACGACCAGCGGACTGCATGCGGAGTATGCCTCCAGCACTCCAGGCACCAGATTCGCGACACCCGGTCCCGTTGAAGCGCTGCAGACGCCAGGCATTCCAGTAAGGCGGGAATAGGCCATCGCCATGAACGGGGCGGAACCTTCGTAGCGAAGGTTGACGCCGCGAAGCCCGGGAGCCTTTTCGGCGTACAACTGCAACGGGCTGTCGCCCAGTCCATAGGTGAACTCAACCCCCTGTGCCCGCACCATCCTGGCAATCGCTTCCCATGGGTACATTAGTGACCTCCTATCGGTGTAGTTCGGCAATTCCCTCCCGCCATTGCGGCACATACGTGAAGTGTCGCGGGATCCCCGAGGGCGGTACGCAACAACGCTC
Source organism: Dehalococcoidia bacterium (assembly GCA_003562555.1). Classification (GTDB taxonomy): domain Bacteria; phylum Chloroflexota; class Dehalococcoidia; order GIF9; family AB-539-J10; genus SKVJ01. Next base: position 3,008 of record PWUO01000115.1, on the reverse strand, counting down.
TTGCGGGAATCCTCAGCACTACGCCCTGTCTCCGGGATCGGTGCAGCATGAAGCGCAGACTGATAGTATAGACGCTGACTTGAATGCTGTGACAACACTGTAGCAGAGACAGATGCAATGACTCTACTTCGTAACAACAGTTTCATACTCGCGCTGGCGCTGGTTGCTGGAATCGGTCTTGGCCAGGGCGCGGTATACACGCGTGACGCGGTCACCCCGCTTCTCGCGGTCATCATGACGATTTCACTCATGGGAGTGTCCTCGGACGTATTTCGTGGGGGCGCACGCTTGGTCCGCCCCGTCGCACTCGCGCTGCTCTTGAACTACGTGATCCTCGGTGGGTTGTTCATACTGCTGGCGTTTACGCTTCTTGACGATCCCATTCTGCGTGCCGGGTACGTCATCATCGCGGCGGTTCCTCCCGCTGTGGCGGTTATTCCGTTCTCCTACCGCCTCGGTGGGGACGTGTCGTTCACACTAGTTGGTTCCGTCAGCGCACATCTTGCTGCATTCGTATTCACACCATTGGTGACCCTTCTGGCACTCGGTACGAGCCTCGTGCAGCCACAGCAATTGCTGATTGCACTGCTGCAACTCATTGCCGCTCCTTTCCTCGTCTCCCGTCTACTCAGACGATCTGCGCCTGTTGCCGGCTGGCTGAATGCACACCGTGGCACGCTTCTCAATTGGGGATTCTTCGTGGTCGTCTACACCATAATCGGACTGAACCGCGATGCGCTCTTTGAACCCTCAGCAGTGCTCGTGCGCGTCGCCGCTATTTCCTTGCTGGGCACATTCGGCATCGCATACGCCGTCCTGCTGGTTTCGCGTGTGGCAGGTGTCGGCCGACGTGCAGGCATTAGTTATGCGGTCATGGGGGCGTGGAAGAACTACGGTCTTGCCGGAGCCATTGCACTGCTGTATTTCGGTGAACTTGCGGCGCTTCCGGCCGCCATTACCACTGCCTTCGCCATAGTCAACTTCATTGTGCTCGGCATGACGGTTGCCGTGCGGGACGGCTGAATACCGGCTTCCAGCTATGCGTAATCAAGTCGTGCACAAGAGTGAGGATACACCGACTGGAAGAGGAGGTTCATCATGGGTTCGACCAGGAAGGTCACCAGGGGGGCGCAGACATGGCTGTACCCGTTACCCGCATTGCTGATTGGGGCTATTGTTGACGGAAAACAGAATTTCATGGCGGCAGCATGGGGCAGTATTGCGAACGCCGAACCACCGATGCTGTGCGTCGCAATCAGGCGGTCTCGCCATACCAGGAAGGGACTCGTGCCAGGTGAGCCCTTCTCGGTAAACGTCGCGTCGACATCGCAGGCGCGGGAAGTCGACTTCTGTGGTATCGAGTCGGGTGCGAGCGTGGATAAGGTTTCCAAATGCGGATTCACGGTATTCTACGGATCACTGGACAAGGCGCCACTCATAGAGGAATGTCCACTCAACCTTGAGTGCACTGTGGCGCAGATTGTTGAGCTTCCGACACATTCGCTGGTGATTGCCGATATCAATGAATCACATGTGTCCGAGGATTGCCTTGCAGATGGAAGGATCGACGTGTCAAGGATGGACCCGATTGTCTACGTCACGTCTCCTGCGAGGAAGTATGCACATATTGGCGAGGCCGTTGCCGACGCCTTCAGCGCTGGATTGAGCCTGTAGCAACCTGTTGCGGCAGAATCCTGCCCCGGCATCAACCCAGGTCTGCTAACGACGATGGGATCAATTCCGACATGGCAGGGTGAATGTGTATTGCCCGGGCGATCTCGTCCACATGGCCGCCCGATTGCATGGCGTTCACTACCTCTTGAATGAGCATGGGCGCATACGGGCCGATGATGTGGAAGCCCAGGATATGCTCAGACCCCCGGTCTATGATGCATTTCGAGAAGCCAACCTCCTCGGCAATCGCCTCGCCTTTCGCGACGTTGGAGTACGGTGTGTAGGAGACCGCGATATCGTACCCCGTCTCCCTGGCTTGAGCCTCGGTCAGGCCCACGGAAGCGATCTGCGGGTAGGAGTAGACCGCGTGTGGTACAGCCCGGTAATCCATCTCGACATCCTGGCCATCGAATGCGTTTGCTGCAGCCACAAGCGCCTGGACGTTCGCCGAATGTCTGAACATGGATTTGCCGTTGATGTCTCCGATTGCGAACACTCCGTCCACATTCGTTCTCATATGACCATCCACCTCAACGAATCCCCTTGCGTCAGTGGCTATCCCTGCTCTCTCAACCCTCAGGACGTCGGCGTTTGACTGTCGCCCCACGGCTATCAGGATCCTCTGGGCTTCGTATGTGATACTCCGTCCGGCCTCTTTCGTGTCTGCCACCACCTGGACCCCTTCGCCCTTGCGAGTCACCGACTGCACCTCCGTGCCGGTCACGATGCGGGCGCGTTTCGAAAGCTCAGCCTGAAGCACAGCTGCGATCTCAGGTTCCTCCGAGGAAACCAGTCTGTCCGCCATTTCGAGCACCGTCACTCGTGTGCCCATAGCAGCGAAAAAGTGGCAGTATTCTGCAGCTATGTAGCCTCCACCAACGATGATCAGACTCTCGGGACGTTCCGAGAGTTCGAGTAGTGAATCGTTGGTGAGATAGTCAACATCCGCGAGCCCTTCGATCGATGGGATCAGGGGTCTGGCTCCGGCTGCGATGAACACATGGGCCCCTCGTATTGTCTCACTGCCCGCCTGAAGCAGCCCCGGTTCGATGAACGAGGCAGCAGCGGGGTAGCGGGTGACTCCGTCCATATGGGAAAGCGAGTGCTCGAGATGCGTCTGCGACTCTGCACGGCTGGTGCGCATGCGTATCATGATGGACGGGAAATCGATGTGCTCGATTCGCGTAGTCACCCCGAGCCTTGCTGCTCTTTCCTGCTCCGCGATCATGTCGGCCGGGGCAATGAGGAGTTTCGACGGTATGCAGCCGAGATTGAGACAGGTGCCACCGAGCAATCCGGGTTCGACCAGGGCAACGCTACGTCCCAGGCCTGTA
>PWUO01000069.1 GCA_003562555.1 Dehalococcoidia bacterium | reverse complement strand
CGATGCCATGATGGACGAGTCCACTGGCCTGAGTTTGAGAAATCTCGTACGACACCTCTCACCTGACGACCTCAAGCGTGGTGTCGAAGCCCGAATGCGTTCCCGGGGCGTCGTGGAGTCCGAGATGCGCCGCCTCGGCGTTACTCGGAACCTTCTGCGTGATGACACGTACCAGAGGCGGGTTGGGGAACTCGTATCTGAGGCAGAGGACATCCGCAGGGCGCTATACGAAATGGAGCGCATCCCGGGTAGCACGCCAGAACTTCAGAAGCTTCGCAGGGAACTGCTCGACGCTGCCGACGCTTGGTACAACGCGTCTCGCAACATGGACCCACGGGTCAACCGCATCCTTCAAGAACTTCCGGGTGATGCGCCGAGCCAACTAGTGCCACGCCTGACCAGCGAGCGCTTACAAGCCGAGCGGCGCCTTGATGCCGCCATGTCGGCCTACCAGGATGCTGCGCGCTCCATCCGTGGCGCCCCAGACGACACCCCCAACCGGGTCAGCCGCATCCTTCAAGCGCTTCCGGGTAATGCACCAAGGACGCCCCGTATCGAACGCGTTGCGGAGGCCATTGACGACATCCGCAACCGGGTCAACCGCATCCTTCAAGAGCTTCCGGGGGATGCACCAAGGACACCCCGTATCGAACGCGTTGCGGAGGCCGTTGACGACATCCCCAACATCCAAGGGGTGCCGATGGCAGGTCGCAACACCGTTGCTGAAGACATGATCGCTGACCGCATGGCACGAGGCATGAACCTCTCCGACGCCCTCGCTGAACCTGTGACCTTCAGAGAGCTTCTGGGAGGCACTGCGAGCATGCAGGCCCTCAATCTGGGCGACTTCCTCGAAGGCATCATGAGTGGCCACCTGCGCAGGGCGTACGCCATCTTCCAGGACCCCAACGACTTCAAGCGATACGTCGATGCCCTCCGCATCGGCCGCATCGTTCCCTCACAGTTCGTGGACGAGAACGCCCTGAAGCCCGCCCTTGCCGCTCGCGGGTTCGAGCGAGAAGCTGACCTGATCCTGGGGTACCAGCAAGCCCTGACGCGCAACGGGCGAGGCCACGTGCTCAGGCATGACCACATCGTGGATCACATGCTTCAGAGCGGCATCGCGCCAGAGCGGGCCAGGGGCGCGATGCGGGCAATGATCGAGCACGTCCACCAGGACAACAAGCACATGAGTCGGCTGCTGCGGCACCTGGACGAGATGGTGCCCCGGTATCGGCAAGAGATGCGCCGCCGCGAGCAAGCTGGACGCTTCGTTGCTGAGCAACCGCGCATTACGGGCGAGCGCTACTTCGACCCGCGCGAGATCATGCCCGAGGAGATGCTCACCACCCTCGGTGAGTACGCCCAGGCGAGCATGAGCATTATCGAGAGCAGCGAGATCGCACGCCGAGTCGTCAGCAAGCAGGACATCCTTCAACAGGTGCTCGTGCTTGGCCGCAAGCGCGGGTACATCAAGGATGCCCCCCATACGGACCAGTTCGGCACTCGCTTCATGAAGCTGGCCGACGGCGACACGGTGATGCCCGGGTACGCAGGGAAGTACATCCACCCGTACCTGGCTCAGGAGTTGCAGCGAGCAACCTCTACTGCGGCAAGGGACGTACACCCGGCCTTGACCCGCGTGCGCTCGCTCATCACAGGCGGCATGCTGGCCACTCCCAATGTCATCGCGGCCAACACCTTCGGTGGCTTCTATCAGGCTGCTCAGATGGGTATGAACCCTGCCGTCATGATTCGCAACATGATCGAAGTGTTCCCCGAGATGATGAAGTTCTCGCGGGGCCAGCACTCGGACCTGGTTACGGACCTCGCCCGACACATGCCCCTTGAGACGACCACGCTGTCCTACGACACGTTCTACAAGCACCTGCGACGCATCCGGCTGGATGACTTCGGCATGGGGCCAGAAGGCATGCAGCGTGCCTTCGAGAACTTCACGAACGCCTACGAGCGATTCCTTCAGGCGCCAGGCTTGGGCAAGATGCGATTGCGACTGGCGGGCCTGGAGGGCTTCCAGTTCACGGAGAACTGGTTCAAGCTCGCTGCCTTCAATGAGCAGAAGCGGCGCCTCACGCGACAACTCCTCGATACCGACAGGTACCGCATGGCGCAGCGCACGATGCTCAGTGGCGATGACCTGAAGTTGGTCGAGATGGACGCTGCTGAACTTGCTCGCCTGGTGGTCTTCGACTACTCCGAGTTGCCCCGGTCCCTGGAGCGTCTCAAGAACTACGGTCTGGTGCTCTTCCCAGGCTTCACGTATTTCCTGGCGGGTCGCACCATTAACACGGCCTTGCAGCGCCCCGGTGTTCTTGCTACCGCTGACCGGCTTAGTGAGGCGATGGCGAATGCCACGCTCGACCTCGAAGACCAGATGGCCCTCCTCCTCGGCACACCCGATTGGATGAAGGAGGAGCAAGGCACGCCCATGCCGTTCACGGTGCGCGAGGATGAGGCTGGCAACAAGCAAGTGAGCGTCATCCCGCTGGTCCAGTTGATCCCAACGCAGAGCATCTGGGATTCGCCGTTTGGCGCGGGTAACCCGTTTGCCGAGAGCATCGCGCAGGCTGGCGTCATCGGCCCCTTCCTTGAAATCTTCAGGGCACTCGTGACGAATGACGGCGAGGCCATCATGTCGGGCCGCTACGGTGCCAGGGTGTTCGACCCGGAATCCGAGGGCCTTGAGAAGGCCGCAGGCGTGATGCGGTTCATGTACAACTCCTTCGCGCCCTCCATCCTGACGAAGCAGATCACGGTCGATTACCAGGGCCAGTTGGGTGGCCTATTCCCTGCCATCCCAGAGATGCTGCGTGACTTCGGCGTACCGATTCCTGAACCCCTGGCCGACACCATCTACTCCTTCGATGAACGACGTACGGGTAGGCCTGACCGCTCGTGGCGTGAGAACGTCCTGTCGAGCTTCCTTAGGGCGCCGCAGGTGGTTGCCCTCGATGGTCCCCTGGCGGGCATCAGGCGTGAACTGACGAACGCCAGGACAGACCTGAACCGCAAGCTCTCGTCGCTTCGGACAAAGTTCAACCGTGCCCGGGTGCAGGGGAACTTCGATGCCGCTGAGCGCTATCGCGCAGAGATGATGGCGCTTGAGGCTGAGTTCTCCGAAGAGTGGAGCATGTACGTCAACTTCTGGCGGCAGTACAACGAGCGGCAGCAGAGGCCATGAGCCAGTTAGAGATTTCTCCAAGCCCGAAGCTCTCACTGCGACCTGGCGGGTCTGGGTTTTTTGAGGTCACGTTTGCTTTGGGGCCTGTGACGATTGGCGAGACAGGTGATAACGACTACTTCACGCTCTATGGCCGAGCGTACATGCTGGTCCTTGGTACGGATCACTACCTGAGGCTCTACAGGTTGTCGGGTGATGGCTCTCAATGGGATCAGGTTGTTGATACCGAAGGGCTTCCTGGTGTTCTGTTCGATTATGAATTGCCGAGCGACGCATACAGAATCACCTTGGCGTTCGATCAGAGCGCGAGGGTGATCGTGGCGTATGAGGAGGCGGACGAAGTCTTCCTCACGCGCTGGGATACAGGCACGCAGCAGTACGTGCAGAACGTCACGCTCGACGGGCGCGACCCGCAGCTGCTGATGGACGCCACGGTAGCCGACCCGCGCGGGTGGCCCGAGGACGTGCAGGTAGCGCGCGCGGCTGGCATCCCGGTACTCATCGAGTGGCTGAAGTCGGGTGTGGGCGTGTGGTTGCTGAGCCCGATCCCGGATTCGGACGTGGTGTTGTTCTACCTGTCGGCGGATCGCGAGCGGGTGCTGGCGCGCGTGCAGCGTGACGTGTACGGCATCGAGCATGAGGTGTTCGATTTCGGGACGCCTGTTGTGCTGGATCGCGCTATGAGCGTGGATGGGCGTTACCAGTTGCTCGTGAGTGACGCTGAGGGCGCGAAGCTTGCGGATGGGTTGTTGAGCGCTGCGTACGTGGGGGATTTGATCGTGAATCCTCGCGTGCGCGACGCGCTCGACGTGAGTGCCGTGCCGGTGGCTGGTGAGTATCGTGCGGAATGGTGGCAGTACGCCGCGCGTGAGGGTTTGAGCGTGAGCGCGGAGCCTGCCCCGGCGGCGCACACGAGCATGCTG
>PWUO01000032.1 GCA_003562555.1 Dehalococcoidia bacterium | reverse complement strand
GACGGCTGCAACCGCGGACGTGACCCTGCCGCCCGTCTGATGTAGAATGGGCGACGGAGGTGCGGAATGAAACGGACAACATCGGTCGGGTTCATTGTCAGCGGCGTCATGGGAGCGAGGACGGCGCAACGCATCCGGCAACAGGCTGCCGAACGAGGCAGTCAGGCGCCGTACAGGCTTTTCTCCTGAGGACCACCGCTATGACGCAAATACACTCCGTTCGCGATATGGAAAACATGGTGCTGAAGCACAACTGGATCTGCATCTTCTTCCTGCGCGGCAACTGTCCGGCCTGCGTAGAAGAGTTGCCGCGTGTGCGGCGGATGCTGAAACGCTTCAGCGACGTAGTCGGTTGTACTTTCAATATCGATGATGATCCCGCAGCCGCCGGCCGCTACCTTGTGTTCGACACGCCTTCACTGTTGGTGTACTTCAAAGGTAATCCGGTGGCCAGACAGACCGGCGGCGTCTCGGTGAGCGAAATCTACAACGCGCTACTCAAAATGCATCAACAGCAGGACCTATCCTGAGCGTGCGGCCTGCGATAGATCGACCCACGCCGCACGGCCATTGCGGCGCAGTACCAGTCCGTAGCGGTCGCCGAAGCGGGCCAGGATAGCAACCTCCTGCCCCGGGCCAAACCGTGCCACCACGTCGCTGGTCACATCCGGTTTTACGTGAGCGGCCAACGGTTCAGAAACCACAATCACTTCCACCGGGTCCGCTGCCGCTTCAACTGAAGAACGCGGCACGTACCCTTCCTCGCCGGTTGGCAGCGCCACGCGATACAATTCCCGCCGCATGCCCTCGAGGCGCAGCGCGGTACCGCCGCTCAACGGTTCGCTAACCGGAGCTCCCGCGGACTGGCGGCTGGGAGCAATCTGCTCGACGTCCACCGGCCGGCCACGTGCATCAAAGCGCGCCGGGGACTGGACCACACCTGAGCGCGCGGCGGGGTACCGAATGGGCGCAACCTCGCCGGTGCTGCGCAGCCAGCTGCCGATCTCATACTCGGGCGGCGCCGGGGGTTGAACAGTGCGGTCGGGCGCCACAAAGAAATACCACGGATCGACCGGGCGGCGCCAGTTCGCCTGGTAGATGCCAAGGTGCAGATGCGGCGGTGTATTGATGGCGTTGCCGCTGTTGCCTATCGTACCGATCACGTCGCCGGCTTCCACCTGATCACCGAGCACGGCAATCTGCTCGTCCAGGTGTGCGTAGTAGATGCGTAGCCCACGGTCACCGTCATCAAGAATCACGACATTGCCGCCAAGATCGCGCTCTCCCACGCGCATCACCGCGGAGGGAGAAACCGCCACCGTCGGCGTACCGCGCGGCGCAAAAAGGTCTATCCCGTGGTGAACCCTTGCGCCACCTGCGCGTGAAGCGCCGAAGTAACTCCAGATCTGCCGTCGATCGGTTCCCGGCACCGGCCAATCAAGCGCCGCATCCGGAAGAAGTGATACCGTAATCCGTCCGCCTTGCAGCAGGCGTGGTTGAATACGCAACAGATAGCGGCCGGACTCCCCGGGTTCAAAAAACAGTTCACCGCGGTCGGCTACCCAGGAGTGCAGCGGATCCGGGTAACGCGGATTGCTGCCGACCAGACTGCCGCTATGCTCGCCCTCCAGCAGAAAAACGTCAACAAAGAATCCGTCCAGATCGGTATCGATGTCGATATCTATCCGCTGCCCCAAAGTGCCGGGAAACTCGTAGCCCAGCACCGGGTTTGTCAGTGGATCGAACCGTGTGGTCTCGACAAACGGGACCATGGCACGCGTTGAATCAGAGAATACCCGCACCGAGGCGTCAAGCCACTGTTGGGCGGCGCTGGTGCCGGAGAGCCCGTGAGCGTTCAGCCCCGCAACGTAGTCTTGATGCGATTGTGCGGGTTCAACCCGCAGCACCTCTTCGGACTGCGAACATGCGCTAACCGCGAGTACCGTCAGGCTGAGAAGCATTGCCCAAACAACGCCGGCAGGATAGAGTTTCATAACCCGATGATAATAAATCCGAGTAGTTTTGAAAACAATTTTACGCAGAAGGCGCTGCGTTTGCACTGCACCACAAATCCCGGCCTGGAAGACAGAACGGCAACCGGGCTCTGGCGCTACCGTGAGGTTCGGATCATCGAGTTTGCCGGCATCTTTCCCGGCGTCTTCGCGTTGCAGAAGCGTACGCAAAAGAACAAACCGCGCGGACGGCTGCGGGACATAGCCACCGTCAGTCCTCCGCGCTGTCCTTGAGCGCGTGCGGTTTACCCAGCAATTCCGAGAGAACAATTGCGCGCTTGAACTCCGACAGGCGCAAGACACGCCGCCACCCCTGGCCGAGACTGCCGACCGCCGGCGCTGTTTTCTTGGCACTGGCGGAAGCCCCCAGGTTACCCGCCGCGGTGCGCATATGCTGAGGCCCCATACCACCGGGCGACAACGATAGCGATGCACCTTCCGGCATAACCGACTGAATCCTGATATCGGCGTGTTGCGGTACCTCCACAGGACGCGCTTGCGGCGCAGCACGCTTCCCGGGCGAGGTCGCGGCCTTGCGCGGGGCAGTTTCCGGCTTGCGCTTACCTTCGCGTGAATTCGCGTCCTGTGGATCGGGCGCACCGAGAAGATCACGCAGCACCTTCTCCAGGCGGCCGGGCTCCCTTGTCCGAGGCGCGTCGGCAACCGGTTCCGGATGCGAGCGTGCGTGCTGTTCCCTGCTGTAGCTCCGGTCGTCCAGGGTGCGGTCACGGTAGTCATCGCCGGAAGCCGTTTCCGGCTGCTGCCGCTGCGGTGCAACCGGCGGCCTGCCGGTCCGGCCGTCCGGTTGCCGCTGACCGGGTGGCGTTTCGGAACGCTTGCTGCGTTCCTGTTGGATGCGCCGCCGCCGTGACATCAGTATCCACAGCGGCAGCAGCACGAGCCCGAAGGTGATAATCGTATTGATCAGCTCTTCAATGGTGGCCATACACGCCCCGACCGACCGTTATTCCGGTTTCTGTGGAGAGGACTGTTCTTCACCGCTGATGCTGTTTCTCATATCGGTGTCGGCCTGAATGTTGCGCAAGCGGTAGTAGTCCATGATTCCGAGGTTACCGCTACGGAACGCTTCGGCGATTGCCTTGGGAATCTCGGCTTCGGCCAGCACGACCTTGGCGCGGTTCTCCTGCACCTGAGCCGTCATCTCCTGCTCGAAGGCCTGCGCGGCCGCACGCCGCTTCTCGGCTTCAGCCTGGAAGCGCCGCTTGTCGGCTTCGGCCTGATCAGCCTGCAACTTGGCGCCGACGTTCTCGCCGACGTCGATATCGGCGATATCGATGGACAGAATCTCGAAAGCGGTACCGGCGTCGAGACCCTTGTTGAGCACGCCCTTGGAGATATTATCGGGGTTCTCCATCACAACCTTGTAGGTTTCCGAGGAGCCGATGGTAGTGACTATTCCTTCACCTACGCGCGCGATAATCGTCTCTTCGCGAGCACCACCAACCAAACGCTCCAGGTTGGCACGTACGGTAACACGAGCCTTGACGCTCAGCTGAATACCGTCCTTGGCCACCGCTTCTATGGCGGGTTTACCCTTCTCCGGATCCGGGCAGTCGATCACTTTCGGGTTGACACTGGTCTTTACCGCCTCGAGTACATCGCGTCCGGCAAGATCGATGGCCGCGGCGCGCTGAAAACCGAGCGGGATGCTGGCCTTGTTTGCCGCCACCAGCGCCATGCTGACCCGTTTGACGTTACCAAGCGCCAGGTAGTGGGTCTCGAGTGCGTCGGTGTCTATCGGGATCCCTGCCTTCACCAGCATGATACGCGAATCAACAATCACTCCGGCGGGGACTTTGCGCAACCACATACCGATCAGACGTGCGGGCCCGACCGGAGCTCCGGAGAGCAGTGCGCGAAACCAGAGTCCGAAGAACTTGAGAAACAGCAACAAGAGACTGAGCCCAAGAACACCAACAACTACATAGAGAATCAGAACTTCCATGTTAACTCCTTGCCTCGTCCGGCGTTTCGTCAACTGCCGGCTCTACGACGCCGCGTACCACAATTCGGCTGCCTTCTACCCTGATCACCCGGACCCGGGCAGCCTTATCCATGTACTCGCTCGCGCTGACCACATTGTACTTCTTCCCGTTGATTATCGCCACCCCCACCGGACGCAAGTCGGTTGCCGTCACGCCCTCAGCACCCAT
>PWUO01000282.1 GCA_003562555.1 Dehalococcoidia bacterium | reverse complement strand
GGGTAATAACAAAACGCGCACCCGCGTCGATCTTCCGCCCGAGCCTCTGCAATTCATGCTCAGGTGGCTCAAACTGATTGAACGCCACCCCACAGGTGAAGACCCCGGGATACTCCCTCGCGATATACTGCAACAGTACGACTGACGTCACGGTTTTCGCGTCGATGCCGACATCGGACGGCTCAAGCCTGGGAAGCCGCGGCCCGCCATCCCCACTTACAACCAGCAGGTTCTTCACCCCGCGGGATGCAGCACTGTTGAGGAAGTAATCGAGGTCACTCTTCAGATGGAAACTGTTCAAGTGCAGTAGCGTGCGCTCAGCGTCGACCGGCAGATCAAGGAAGTCCATTACCTCCAGGGCCGTGTAGTGCACGCTGCCCATGGGATTGTCAGGTATCGAGACCACCGCACCGGTATCCAGTATCCGAAGATACCGCTCGGCAAAGACCTCCAGACGTGCCTCCACATCTTCGTCGCTTTGCTTCGGAGTCAGTAGTTCGATGATGTATGGCGTTTCGAACAGGCTCTGCATGTACCCTCCCCCGGACAGTCCGAACATAACCCGGACTGGCGGCATCACCGTTGTGGCATACCCGTGTTGCCATGCATCATACCATCGCAGGATTCAATCCCGGAACTTCTCCGGTGCCTAAGTTCGCACTGACGCGAACATCAGTGCACATCTGCTTTGACCGTACCGCCAGTCACTGGTAAGCTGCGTCAACCAATCGGTTACCCACCGGCGAAAGAAACGTCGAGGAGAACATGGCAGTAACACCCACGCTGAACGACAGATTGGCCCGGTTCATCGAGGAAAGGGACGTAGACCTCTGGGGCATCGCGCCGGTGTCCAGCTACGAAGGAGTAGTGGACCAACAGATGCATCCGAGGTACTGGATGCCCGACGCGCAGGGGGTCATCGTGCTGGGTCTGCAGGTACCACGTGCCGTCGTCGACCAGGTCGAACGCAGAACCAGTCCTTATCCCTACCTGCGCTTTGCGAAAGACCTGTTGAACGATGAACTCGATACCCTTGCCAATCAGGTATCACGATTCCTCGTACGTATGGGCTATGACTGTCTGCCGACACCTGCAAATGACTGGAGAGATCCACGTACCCTGACACCCATGGTGTCGCACGTCCTTACCGCTGTCGCCGCCGGTCTGGGAGAAGTCGGTTGGAACAACATGCTGCTGACACCCCGGTTTGGCGTACGGCAGAAGCTGGTGACGATAATCACCAACGCCCCGCTGGAGCCCGGTCACGTCTACAAGGGCGACCCCATCTGCGACCGGTGCATGCGATGCGTGACGGAATGCGAGATCGGCGCCATCTCTGACGACCGCTCACGAAGCGTCACAATCGAAGGTACACGATTCGAATGGGGAGCGCTACGACGCCTCAAGTGTGTGTGGGAATGTGAAGGGTTTACCAGCAAGGGGACGTTCTCTGGAGGCGTCGGTCCATACACCCGGGACGTTCCCTTTCCGGAGATAGCCCCGGCACCGGAAGAGATCGTCGAACTGCAGGAGGCCAAACCCCGGTGGGCGGTAGGTTGTGCCGGGCGATGCTATGCGGTGTGCAATCCGAACCACGATCTCGCAGTACTGCGAAGATCCAGAGACTAAGGGGAGACCTCATACCTGAGCCACAGGTAGTCACCGAAAAGCCGCTGCTGAGACATCAGCGTGAGGTGGGTGAGCTGTGCGGGACAAGCATCTGGTACAAGATAGAAGGGACGAGATACACCGTTTCCCATCAGAACGGGAGCCACGAGCAGGCTTATCTCGCTCACAAGCCCCAGCCGTAACAACACGCCATTTAGAGTTCCACCGCTGTCGGCTCTTATCCGCTCAACGCCATGCCGGTCACAAAGGATCTCAAGCGCCGCCCCGAGATCTACCTTGTCGCTTCCGGTGACAACCCGGTCGACTCCAATTCGATCCAGATACACCAGATGGTCCGCCGGTGTCGCATCGGAACAGAGGGCAACACCAGCTCTCCAGTACGGTTGCGACAGGAGCCAGCACCAGGTTCGAATCCGCCCGCGGCTGTCCGGCACAATTAGAAGCGGCCGGGTATCTCCGGTCTGCGCGGGCGGAACCACGGAGTCTGCCGCGTCCTCCGGTATGGTCTCGAATGTACCGGCTACAAGGAGCGTCTCGCTGCCGGCAAGCGTGGCCTGCTCCTGGAAGTCAGCCACCAAGCCATAGTAGACGGCCATGTCGACCATGTCATACGGTAGAAGCCGCGAGTCAGCACTGACCGCATTGTGCAAAACCAGGTGTGGTCTCACATCGACATTCCAGTAACAGACTGCGCCCGGACACGTCCAGGAATTGTTATTGCTTCGACGCGGGAGGAGCACCTCCGTCTCCGGCAGGAACCAGCGTGTTGGTGACCGTGGCCAGGAGTCGTCCACTTGCGTCACGCACATCGGTCCGCACCACCATGGTACGACGCCCAATATGGACGGGCACGGACTCGGCGACAAGCTTGCTCGTGTCAGAATTGCGAATGGAGTTCGCATTCAGTTGCACAGTGAGCGGAAACCGGTCGGGTGCAAACGTCGCGGGTGATACCTGCGTGTGCAGATTCGCCAGTGTGGTGGCGGCGCTGTCGGCGAGGGTCAACAACGCGCCCGCGTGGAACTGACCCGTGAACTGACTCAATTCCGGTCGAAATGGCATCTCAGCAATCACCAGTTGCTTGCTTGCGGAAACCACGGTGAAACCGACGAGTTCCATCATCGTCCCGCCAAACGCGCCATGCCAGCGCGCAATCACGTCTTCTGAGACGTCCATACCATCATTGTATACGGTAACAGTGGCTTCTCGCATCAGGACCGGCACCTTATGCCGGACGGAGAACTATAGACGAGGCGAACAAGTGTGAGAACAGAGAAATCCACAAGCGGCCGGATTCGGAAACGGATTCGCCGTCGCTTCAGGGGGTACGACCCGCAGCGACGGCGATAGGCAATCGAGAAGAGTGTGTTGAGGTATGGCCTACGACTAATTTTACCGGGGCCGAAGAGGCATGTCAACTGCTGATCGCGGTCGTTTACACAGGTAAACTGTTGTCTTTCCACACCGTTTTGGGGCCTCACCGTCGAAACCGCAAGCCCTAACGTGTACAATGAAGAATGGTGGTCGCATCTCCCACACGACCCTGCGGCCAGCCCTCACGAGTAATCGGCCTTTCGAGGCATACGGGAAGGAGTACCCAAAACGAACATCAGGACGATAGCGCGCGCCGCAGCCTTCATGGGTTTGCTGCTCTTGTTGTATTCCGTTGGCTCGGGATTTCATCTCCAATCGGTCGGAGCTGCCGCCGATCCAGCGGCCATTCAGCAACACGCAATAGTTGGCTCGGTGGGAACAGGACTCTGCCTTATCAGTCTCATCCTCCTACTTCGACTCAAGCCGTAGGGAGGCAATGGCCGTGGACAGCATCTAGTTGAGCACACCCGTCCAGACCTGCAATCGGGCGGCCGGACGGGTCGTTTGCGCAGAAGGAGCGTGATTTGGACGCAGTGCAATCAGGAACCGCCACGATAGGGGACGTCAGTCTCTACTATGAGACATCAGGATCAGGAGAACCGGTTCTGCTTATCTCGGGACTTGGAGGCAACTCCGAACTCTGGTGCCGACAGACACCTGTGCTCTCGACTCAGTACCAGGTGATCTGCTTCGACAACCGGGGTTCTGGACGAAGCGATGCTCCGCCCGGACCGTACACAGTGAAGGAGATGGCCTCGGAGACCGTGCAGCTGTTGGATGCACTCGGCATTGCGGCGGCGCACGTAGTCGGCTCCTCAATGGGGGGCATGATCGCCCAGGAGGTAGCCATCCAGTATCCGGACAAGGCATTGAGCCTGACGCTCATCGCCACCCAGTGTGGCGGAACTCATGCGTTCGGGGCGGAAACGGAGAACGCCGCTGCGCTCGAACAACTGGCGACCACTGAGATGGATCCGGAAGAACGCGCCCGTTCGTGGGTGCCCTATACGCTGAGTGAGTCCTTCGCAGAGGCACACCCGGACCTTGTGGAGGAATACGTGCGCGTCAGTGCGCTGCACCCTCCAATGAAAGCCGGTCTGCAGGCACAGTGGTGCGCGCTGATGGGGGACGATTCGTGGGACCGTCTTCCCTGTGTCACAGCCCCTGCATTGATCATCCAGGGAGACAAGGACCTTCTGGTGCCCGTCGAGAACGCCGACGTGCTGGGTGTTCGCATACCCGAGTCTCGAGTGGTAATCATCCCCGGTGCCGGCCATAGTGTCGCGTTCGAGGCAGCCGATGCAGTCAACAAGCTCCTGCTGGAGTTCTTCTCTGAAAACGGTGAGGCGGAGCCGGCAGCCGAGTGACCACTCAATTTGAGAGAAGTGTCCAGGAAAAGGATGGCGGCCTGACCGATCGAATGGCCGCCATTGTGCGTTATTCAGCAGTTTCTGGCAGGGACAGGACCGGGCCTGGATTCACGTGTGCGACTGAACGATGATGCTCCCTCTGAGGAGCGAGACCTTCCCCCGAAGCGCCATAGACGGGCCGGACACGAGCGGCAACAGCGGTTCATGGTCGCGCATCACATGCGTTGCGGGGGCGATTACTGCGGTGGATCGTGTGTCTCACCCATTGAGTAGAGTGACAACAGATGAGTGTTAATGCACCACACAAGCGCCCTTTCTTCTATGGCTGGGTAATTCTGGCCATCGGCTTCCTCACCATCGTGGGAGGCTTCATCTGCCGCAACACTTTCTCGGTCTTCTACCCGGCTATAGTCGAGGAGTTCGGCTGGACTCGTGGAAACACCGCTCTCATCTTCTCCCTCAACATACTCTTCTACGGCATGTTCGCCCCAATCGCAGGCGCAATGGCCGACCGTTTTCGACCACGTTATGTTCTCGCTATCGGAGCCCTGCTGATCGGAATCGGCATGGCTGGTTGCAGCCTGGCTACCGAGAGGTGGCAGTTCTACCTGCTGTACGGCGTCGTGGCGGCAATTGGACTCAGCATGGCCGGATGGGCGCCAGTCGCAACGCTGCTGGCGAACTGGTTTGTTCGTAAACGCGCGCTGGTATTCGGCATCCTTGGCGCAGGCTTCGGAATCAGTCTGATATCGGCATCCGGTGCGCAGTACATCATCTCGTCATTCGGTTGGCAGACTGCATACGTTGTGATCGGCCTGTGCATCTTTCTGCTGATTGCTCCGCTGTGCCTCCTATTCCTGCGTCGAACCCCCGCCGATAAGGGACTGTTTCCCGATGGGATGACTGCGGAGGAGGCCGCAGCCGATCATGTACGGGTCTCCGAGTATCGGGCAGCCAGCGAATGGCGCAGCAAAGACTGGACGGTGAGCAGCGCGATGCGCACCCGACAGTTCTGGCTGATACTCCTTACGTGGCTCTGTTCGATGGGCGTGGTCGAACAGCTCGCCATATCACACCAGGTCTATTTCTATCTCGACGCGGGCTACACACCTATCGCCTCTGCAACCTTCTACAGCCTCTTCGGCATCGCCTTTGCCATCGGCAATCTCATCGGGGCCTTCTCGGACCGAACGGGTCGTGAGCGTCTCTTCATACCGGCAAGTCTCGTCTCTGCCTTGTTTATCGCGCTCTACTTTCTCATGCTCGATACCTCAACTCCATGGCTGCCACCGCTCATAGCGGTGGGGTTCGGAACCAGCTTCGGTGCAATTCCCTGCGTTCTCAACGCGACACTGGCCGACCTCTTTCATGGCAAGCATTATGGAAGAATAGCCGGCACGATGCTGGTCGGCTTCGCGGCTGGTGGCATGCTCAGCCCGTGGTTAGCCGGGTACCTTCACGACATAACCGGCAGTTACGTGCCAACCTACTTCATCCTCGTGGCAGCAATGATTGCGACGGCCACGATGATGTGGTTCATTGCGCCTCGAAAGCTCAATCCGGTCCGGCGGTAGCCCGATCACTGCAGTCCGTACAGGATCGTTACCTGTGCGACACCTGACGAGATTAAGTCCCTCGAGAAGAAAGGCCGCATCGGGAAGCACCCCGCACCCATTGTAGAGACGAGCCTCAACGTTCTACAGTATCACTGCACAGTGCCATCGAGGAGGTACGAAGAATGAGAAGCCACGCCACGA
The DNA here is from genome assembly GCA_003562555.1 of Dehalococcoidia bacterium. Lineage (GTDB taxonomy): Bacteria > Chloroflexota > Dehalococcoidia > GIF9 > AB-539-J10 > SKVJ01. The sequence goes on along the minus strand of PWUO01000282.1, from coordinate 9,109 downwards.
CCAAAGGATTGGAGAGAGCCACACACCGCGCACTGTACTACTCCATGGGTATGCTGCCGGAGGAACTGGACAAGCCACTCGTCGCTATCGTCAATCCTCAGAACGAGACCATGCCAGGACACATCCACCTCGATATTATTGCGAAAGCGGTGAGAGAAGGTGTACTGGCAGCCGGTGGCACACCGATCGAATTCGGCACCATCGGGTTGTGCGACGGCATTGCGCAGGGCAACTACGGCATGCACTACCCGCTGGCAAGTCGAGAGCTCATATGCGACTCTATAGAGTGCATGGTCAACGGACATTCATACGACGCCATGGTGCTGGTGACCGAGTGCGACAAGATCACCCCGGGCATGCTCATGGCGGCGGCGCGTTTAAACATACCTGCAATCGTGGTGAGCGGAGGACCGATGTCGACCGGCTGGTGCTTCGGCCGCGAGGTTGGGTACACGGACCTCATGGAGGCACAGGGACTGGTGCAACGGGGAGAGATGACGTGGGACCAGCTTGCCGAGTTCGAGCAGGGAGCTCTGCCAGGCTGCGGAGCCTGTAACCTCATGGGTACCGCAAACACGATGAACTTCCTTACGGAGGCACTGGGCATGTGTCTGCCGGGCAGCACCGCCATGGCCGTAAGCGGCCGACGAGTGGCCCTGGCCAAGCGGACAGGCATGCAGATCATGGAACTGTATCGGCGGGGCATTCGACCGCGAGATGTGCTCACGGACCACGCTTTTTGGAACGCATTCGTTGTCGACATGGCAATCGGAGGTTCTACCAACACACTCCTGCACCTGCCGGCAATCGCCAACGAAGCAGGCATTACTATGGACATGGCCATGATCACCGAGATCGCCTCGCGCACTCCTAACCTGACGCGCATCAAGCCATCGGGTGATCACTTCCCCGCCGACCTCGATCACGCGGGAGGAATCGCCGCGCTGATGAAGCAACTGATGGACGCTGGACTGCTTCGAGACCATCTCACAACGACCGCAGCAACCGTTTCCACCAACGTCCAGGATGCGCAGGTTCATGACTCAAACGTCATACGCCCCATGGACCGCCCGTATACCGCAACGGGAGGACTCGCCCTGTTGTACGGAAACCTGGCGCCGGATGGTGCCGCATGCAAAGCAGCCGGCGTGGTTCCCGAAATGTTGCAGCACAGGGGCCCCGCCCGTGTATTTGAACAGGAAGAGGATGCAGTGAAAGCCATCTACGGAGGCGAGATTCAGAAGGGCGACGTAGTGGTCATTCGGTACGAGGGACCACGGGGAGGACCGGGCATGCGCGAGATGCTCGCTCCAACTGCCGCCATCATCGGCATGGGACTTGGCGACTCCGTGGCGCTGATAACGGACGGACGTTTCTCCGGAGCCACGCGTGGGGCGGCCATCGGACACGTCTCCCCTGAGGCGGCTGCCGGTGGCCCACTCGGACTCGTACGCGAAGGTGACATCATCAGCATCGATATCGCCGCGGGGCGGCTCACGCTGGAGGTGAACGACACCGAGCTCGCACGCCGCAGGGAATCGTGGTCGCGTCCTCCGTCGAAGGCTCTGCCGGGCAGCTACCTGGAGCGATATGCGAGACTGGTCACATCCGCAATGACGGGAGCCGTGTTCAGCCGGGAATAGATCACCGGCGGACGCATCCCGCAACCAGAAGGGAGGTGAGGCATGGAGATAACGTGGCTCGGTCATGCAGCTTTCCGTCTCAAGGGGAGTGGCAGGACGATTTACATCGACCCTGTTCCAATGGAGTACTGCGGGGCGTCGGTTAAGCACCTCTTCGACACGCTTGAACCCGCGGATATCATCCTGCTGACGCACGAACACATGGATCACTGCTCTCCGCAGGCAATCAGCAGCCTGCGCACCCCAGCGACCATTATCGTCGGCCCCGAAGCCTGCCGGGAGAAGCTGAAGCTCGACGTGCAGGCGGTCGCCGCCGGAACGACCATGAACCTCGGCCCGATCGGCATTCACGCAGTGCATGCCTACAACCTCCTGCGCCAGCGGGCGCCGGGAACTCCATTCCACCCCAAGGGACACGGCGTTGGTTACGTGGTGTCCGCCGGACACCTCACGGTGTACCACGCAGGCGATACCGAACCGATTCCCGAGATGCAGGAATACGGGCCGCTGGATGTTGCGCTGCTGCCGGTAGATGGTCACTACACGATGTCGCCGGAGGAAGCTTTGCAGTGTGCAATGATGGTCAAGGCCACAACGGCCATACCAATGCATTTCTTCGAGAACGCGGTCGAATTCGTGCTTGCCGCCGCGAAAGCGGCGGCGGGAGTCCGCCTGCAGGTACTCGAGGTCGGCGAGGTATGGTCGCCGCAATGATCCACTAGTGAAACGGCATCAGCCATCGTCTCATAAGGACGAATCAGTGCAGCCTACGTGACCGGACAGAGGAAATTCGAGTGCGTTCGCGACTTCTGTACGGAAACGCGCATAGAAGTCCGTTTTGACGCGGCCGTGCCATTGCGTACAATAGGGCTGTGCCTGGCCGACATATCCGTGTGCACAGGGGAGGTGAGGGGAAGCTCGTGGGTGCAGGTCTCTACTTATTCCATCCGTTGTGAGGCCTTTTCGTCATTTTACCCGTATTGCGGCACACCGTAACGCGTTATCATTAGCTGGAGGGCTCACCCACATGAAACCTGAGAGCATGCGGGACGACAACACAGTATTCGTACTGCTTTCTTTCGAGGGCCCTGATCTCTATGCGCTCGCCGGTGGTCTCGGCGTGCGCATCGCACAGCTTGCGCGCACGCTGGCCGTCAAGGGCTTCCCGACACACCTGTTCTTCATCGGCGATCCCAACCTGAAGGGCGAAGAACGTACTGAGAATGGCAACCTCGTATTGCATCGCTGGTGTCAGTGGATAAGCCAGAGCTTCCCGAACGGCGTCTACCAGGGCGAGTACGAGAAGCACGAGGACTTCAGCCGCTCGATTCCACCATGGATCATTGAGCATATCGTGCGACCGTCTGTCGCCGAGGGCAAGCTCGTCGCAGTCCTCGCCGAGGAGTGGCACACTGCCGAGGCCGCGTGCCGGCTGAGTGAACAACTTAGAACTGCAGGGCTGAGAGACGAAGTCGGCATCTTCTGGAACGCGAACAACACCTTCGGGTTCGAGCACATCGACTGGGAGCGGCTGAAGCGGGAGACGACAATCACCGCCGGGAGCCGCGACATGAAGCACATCATGCGGGACATGGGCGTTCCTACGCTCGTGATTCCCAATGGTATTCCGGAAGATCTGCTGCGCCCCGTGAACGAGGGTGCCGCATCCGAGGTCCGGCAGCGCCTTGGCGGCGATCCGCTGCTGCTCAAAGTGGCGCGATGGGACCCCGGCAAAGCATGGATGCAGTCAGTCGAGGGTGCTGCCAAGCTGAAAGCCACCGGCCGACGACCCATCTTCATCGCAAGGGGCGGTATGGAGGGCTACGGTTCCGAAGTGCTGGAGAGAGCCGTATCCCTGGGCTTGAAGGTGAGGGATGTGACCACAAATGGAGAAAGCGTCGAGGAGCGACTCGCTGCTATTCTCGCTGCCGGGGACGCCGATATTCTTAACATACGCTTCCACTGCCAACACGAACTCCTGCGCACGCTGTACCACGCGTGCGACGCCGTACTGGCCAACAGCAGTCACGAGCCTTTCGGACTGGTCGGTCTTGAAGTGATGGCGTCCAGCGGTGTGGTGTTCACTGGCGGTACGGGAGAGGACTACGCGCAGCACTTCTTCAACAGCATTGTGCTCGATACGAACGATGCCGACGAGATCGCTGGCTACCTCGACTACCTGGCAGCCCATCCGGAAGTGTCCCAACGACTGCGCAATGCAGGACAGGTGACGGCCCGACAGTACACATGGCCGTTCGTCGTGGACGGCCTGGTCGAGCGTTTGGAGAGCCGCGCGCGTGTGCACGGAGCTCTTGCCCGGCCGTTCGAGGTGGTTGTGCAGCGTGCGCGAGAGGCGCTGGTCGAACCATCGCAACTGGATGCTGCGGCGATCGGCGCGGTTGCGGCTTCGCCTTCCGTCCGTCCGCCGTTGCGCGGCAGCGTCGCCGATGTACGTTCGCAGATGATATAGGCCAGCGACGCAGGAAGCAGGACGAGGCACAAGGGAGGACAGCATGTCACCGAAGCTACGGCCAGGGAAACCCTATCCATTAGGAGCCACATGGGATCGTGAGGGAACGAACTTCGCACTGTACAGCGAGAATGCCGAACAGGTGGAGCTATGTCTCTATGACCCCGCGAATCCCAATGAGGAGTCAACCCGTTTCGCACTGAAAGAGGTAACGGGTTATGTCTGGCACGGCTACGTTGAAGGGGTTGGGCCAGGTCAACTCTACGGCTACAGGGTGTACGGCCCGTATCAGCCCGAGGCCGGACTTCGCTTCAATCCTGCGAAACTCCTGATGGATCCGTACTCAAGAGCGTTGAGCGGACGCGTGGACTGGGATGCACCGGTGTTTGGATATCAGGCCGGTTCGAACGAGGCTGATCTGACCTCCGATGACCGTGACAGCGCGGTTGGAGTGCCGAGGTCCGTCGTCATAGACCCCTCATTCGACTGGGAGGGAGACCGCCACCCGCGCAGGCCGTGGCACCGCAGCGTCATCTACGAGACGCACGTCAAAGGGCTGACCAGGAGATTCGACGCAGTCGCGGAAGAACAGCGCGGCACCTATCTCGGACTCGCGTCCGAGCCGGTTCTCAAGCACCTGCTGAGTCTAGGCATCACGGCAGTCGAGTTGCTGCCCGTCCACGAATTTGTCGACGAGCACCATCTCGTGCAACGTGGTCTGAGCAACTACTGGGGATACAACTCGCTGTCCTTCTTCGCGCCCACGGCACGCTACTCGGGCACAGGGGACCGGGGGGAACAGGTGCGCGAGTTCAAGCAGATGGTGAAGGCGCTTCATGCTGCAGGAATCGAGGTCATCCTCGATGTGGTGTACAACCACACCTGCGAGGGCAACGAGCTCGGCCCCACTCTGAGCTTTCGAGGCATCGATAACCCCATCTACTACCGGCTCGTGCCGGACAACCTGCGCTACTACGTGGACTACACGGGCACGGGAAACAGCCCGAACATGCGTCACCCGCAGGTTCTCAAACTAATTATGGACAGCCTGAGGTACTGGGTTCAGGAGATGCACGTCGACGGCTTCCGCTTCGACCTCGCGGCCACGCTGGCGCGGGAACTGCATGACGTCGATCGCCTGTCCGCCTTCTTCGATATCATTCATCAGGACCCGATAATCTCACGCGTCAAGCTCATTGCCGAGCCCTGGGACGTAGGCGAGGGAGGCTATCAAGTGGGAAACTTCCCCGTACTCTGGACCGAATGGAACGGCGACTATCGTGATACGGTCCGCCGCTTCTGGCGCGGTGATGACGGACACGTTGGCAGTGTCGCGACGCGCCTTGCGGGAAGCAGCGACCTGTACGAAGAGACAGGACGTAGACCCCATGCGAGCATCAACTTCGTGACCGCACATGATGGCTTCAGTCTGCGCGACCTTGTGAGCTACAACGACAAACATAACGACGCCAACGGTGAGGAAAATCGCGACGGAGCGAACGAGAATCTGTCGTGGAATTGTGGAGCAGAGGGGCCGACCGGCGACGAAGGTATCAACCAACTGCGGGAGCGACAGGCCCGAAACCTCTTCGCGTTGTTGTGCCTGTCACAGGGAGTCCCGATGGTGCATGGTGGGGACGAGCTCTGGCACACAAAAGAGGGTAACAACAATACCTTTTGCCAGGACAACGACCTGAGTTGGTACAACTGGTCGCTCGATGACACTGCAGAGAGGATGCTGCAATTCGCGACACAAATGGTGGCATTTCGGCATGACAACCCTGTACTTCACAGGCGCCGGTTCTTCCTGGGCCGCCGCATCCGCGGCACCGATATCAAAGACATAATGTGGCTCAGGGCGGACGGACAGGAGATGACCGAGGAGGATTGGGGTTCGTCATGGCTTCGGTGTATCGGGGTGCTCCTTGCCGGAGACATGCCCGGAGAGACCGACGAACGTGGTGAACGAGTCACAGGAGCAACACTGCTCATCCTGCTCAACGCGTATCATGAGGCCATCGAATTCCAGATTCCGGCAGGATTGGTCAACAGTCAGTGGTCCGTGGCGCTGGACACGCGCAGTGGCTTCACCGAAGGAGAGGTGGAGAAGGTGGAGGACGGGGGCACAGTGCATATCGGCGACCGCACGCTCATCGTGCTAGTATCACAGGAATGACCATACACCCTTGCCGCGAGGAGCTACACCACGTTTGCGTTTCGCGCAGGATAACATAGAGTCGTAAACTCAGTGCTAAGTGCGGATGGAGGAGGCGTTAGATGCCACGCATGCTTGCGAGCGAGGCGGAGAGGATCCTCGCAAACGTCCCTGAACATTTCGTGTTCCGCTGCCGGGATGGCAGTGAGTTCTGGAATCTGCGCGATCTCGCCCGTGCGGTGAGCAGCATGAAGGAGGACGTGTTCTCGTTTCACGTGAACAGCCAGAAGAACGACTTCGGGAACTGGGTAGCCGATGTCATAGGAGATCATGCCCTCGCGCGCGAGTTGTGGGAGACAAAGAATCCTTCAACCACGCTGCGCCGACTGGCGGAACGCGTCGCCTTCCTCGAATCACGCAGAAACTGAAATGAAAGCCTTGTGGGCGATTCGGGAGGCCGTTCTGAAAGATGGCCGCCACCCAAACCTGGCGAACTCAGGATGCCGCTGATCCGGGTGTTCCGGCAGGAGAGCGCAGTACGCGTGCCCCTGCGGTACTTCACCCGGTTGACTGAGAGGAGGCACTATGGTGGCCGGGTACATCACCCAGGCTTATGATCTCACCCGGCGCATTACGCAGGCGTAATCAGCGTCCACTTCCAACTCGAGACAGTCGGCGGCTTCCGTTACGAGTCAGTACCGACTTCAGGGCAGTCGCACGGGCCACCTCTTCTGCCCAGAGACGAATCTCCGCGAAATCGCGATAGTCACCCTTAAAACCCGCTCTCGCGAGGAATCGGCCCACCGGGCCACCCTGCATGCCGTCAAACTTGCCGCCAAAGGTGGCTGACCCCTTCACCCTCAGGTATTCCGCATAGAGGGCGACATTCACAGGTAGCGCCCGCACGATGTATTGCGCCGAGTGTCCCAGCGGTCCGCTCTGGAACAGCCATACATCCCGATTGAACAGATCAAGTCCGAAACGCTCGAGGAAGTCCACTGCTTCCTTTCTCCACTTGCCCCCGTATACCGCGCTGCCAACGACCACGGCATCATACGACTTCACTTCTCGCACCTCGGAAGCAGACAGCACATCTACATCCATGCCCGTGCGACAGAGCGTGAGAGCAATGGCCCGCGCAATCTCGGCGGTCGAACCATGTACCGTTGAGTAGGTTACCAGCACTCTCGTAGCCTCCATCTCCGTCTCCTTCCTCTGCCCTGTCCGGGCGTTTCTCGCATCTCACTACTTTGTACGCGGTTTCCGCGGATGTATCACACGCCTCCTGTCGCATCAGCACTTATCTGTAATCACTAGCATAGGGCAATTCCTGCACGCCTCACGACGGTCGACTGATCAGAAAACGACTCAGCCAGACGGACGGTTTAGAGGTCATCAGGTCGACGGAACAACACGTGACCGGATACATGGCCCGGGTTGTGCAGGGTGGACGCGCGAAGATCAACAGCCCTTCGCAGGCAATTCACGGAAAATTGACATTCTGCTGCTAGCCTGATTCCAAACGCCGGGTGAGGAGGCCCGGCTGGAGATACAGCCCGCAGGTGGCAGCGGGCACCTCTCTCTCAAGGGGGTTGTGCGCACAACCCCCGGATTTGTACAAGACCGCAGGGCATTCGCCACACTCCGCCTCACCTCATCGTACCGGGAACACGGAGTCACCTGGGAAGACCGGCGCTGCCCCCTCTTCTGACGAGAAATTGACAATCCGCTGTCAGTCTCACCGAAGTGAAGTACGAAATCAGATGCGAGACCCGAACGGGGGATGGACGACCGGTCAAATGGCACAGCACCAAGCGCCGGACGGGAAGGAGTCACTACCATCCGCTGCGGATGCGTACGTTCCCCATGACGTGCGCTACAATGACTCGACAGGCACATAATGCACTTCCTGGTGGCGAACAATGGCACACAAGATACTGGTAGTCGATGACGACGCGAACACGGCGCGTTTGGTGAAGCTCTACCTCCAGAGGGATGGCCACACCGTAATAGTGGCTGAGGACGGCGCCCGGGCAATCACTGCCGCTCGCGAGAGGCGTCCGGATCTGATCGTCCTGGACCTCATGCTGCCACACATCGATGGGATCGAGGTATGTCGCACACTCCGGCAGGAATCGGACGTGCCAATCATTATGTTGACCGCACGCACGACAGATGCCGACAAACTCACAGGACTGGACATCGGTGCCGACGATTACGTCACGAAGCCCTTCAGCCCTGGCGAGCTGGCAGCCCGAGTGCGGGCAGTGCTGCGACGTCTCCCCGGAGAACGCGGCCCTGATGAACTTCATCGGGGTGCCCTCCATCTCGACTTCAGAAGACGCGAAGGCTTCCTAAGCGGAAAGCCGTTGGGCCTGACCCGGGCAGAGTTCCGCCTGCTGGGCGTCCTGGCACTCCAGCCGGGCCGCGTCTTCAGCCGGGACCAACTGATCGACAAGGCGCTCGGCGAGGACTTCGATGGCTACGAACGCACCATCGACGCGCACATACGAAACCTTCGACGCAAGCTGGAGCCTGATCCCGCACACCCCCGTTTCGTGAAGACCGTCTACGGCGCAGGCTACGTATTCTCCGAGGGAGACTATGAGAAACCGTAGCCTGCTGTTCCGAATGATCGCCGCGTTCTCCGTCGTCATCATGGTCGCGCTTCTTGCGGTGTTCACCTTCATGAGCTGGTCCACCGCCGCCGAGTTTGAGCGGTTCAAGGAGAATGTGGATGCGCAACGCGCCGCTGACGTGCGCTTCGCACTTGTTCGTTACTACGTGAGTTCCGGGGACTGGACAGGAATACAACCTTATGTGAAACACATCGCGGACATG
>PWUO01000252.1 GCA_003562555.1 Dehalococcoidia bacterium | reverse complement strand
GGTATTGAGTCCAAGCCTGCTCACATTACAGGCGAGGCTCATCTCCGCACCACCGGCATTCACATCGAACGAGTATGCATGTTCCAGCCTGCGGTAGTCAGGCGGAGAGAGCCGAACCATGGTCTCGCCAAAACTTACAACGTCGTACATCTCTGACACCTCCTGGGAACTGCGTCGCTACGAGCTGCGGCCGACCTTCACCGCCTCAATGAACTGACGTGCTTTCTCGGTGATCACATCGAAATTCCTGTCCGCCAGCGCCTTCTTATCGACCAGGGACGTGGCAACCGATACGCACGAGGCACCAGCACGAATGAAGTCGGGTGCGTTCTCAAGGGTTATCCCTCCGGTAGGAGTGAGGCGAATCTGCGGCAATGGACCCTTGATGTCCCTGAGGTACTGGGGCCCCACCACACCGGCGGGAAACACCTTGACGATGTCGGCTCCCGCATCCCAGGCCGCCAGAATCTCGGTGGGCGTGAACGTACCCGGAATCACCAGCTTCCCGTACCGGTGAGCCATCCGAATCACGTCAATGTTCAGGTTAGGACTGACGATGAAATCAGCACCGTTGAGTATCACCACACGCGCTGTCTCGGGGTCGAGAACTGTGCCCGCGCCCAGAAGCACGTCACCATCCTTTGACTGCTTCTTGAACTCCTTGATCGCATCGATCGCCCCGGGGACCGTCATCGTAACCTCGATCGTCTTGACTCCACCACGCGCCACTGCGCCGCAGACATCGATGGCGTCACTGGCACTTGAGACTCTCACAATTGCGATAATGCCGGTGTCGAGTATCTTCTGCAGATCTTCCGTCTTCTTATCCATTTCTCCTCCTCAGACTCTCTCCTGGTTCGATTTCCATCTGCCAGGGCAGCTACACTAATTCGTCACACGTTCAAGCCTTCGTCCTTCCTGCCTTCGCCAGCTTCTGCTCGAGATCCCTGCGCGCAGGACAGAACACCTCCAGAATCCTGCAGGTGCGCTCGCTCCTGTTTCCCTCGTGCGGCACATCCGGTGGGATCCTGATGACGTCGCCAGCGACCAAGGGGTACATCGTCCCCTCCAGAATGGCCTCGTGCCCCTCGAGCACAACCATCATCTGCTCATGAGGACGGCGGTAAATGACGCCTACCACATACGGGTCGACCTCCGGAACGCTCAGCGCCATGTCGAGACCCGACACAACGTCCGTAATGACTTCGGGCATCAGCGGCACAGAGGGGACATCAGCCACGTTCATCACACGACCCATTCGTTCCGGGTGCTTTGCAGCAGGAAAGAAGTCGCTTGTCACTGCCTTCTCCGTATGACGGCTAGATTCTGTCATCATGACCGGAACACATCAAGGTGCGTCATGGGCGGCACCCATTCAGGCAGAGCTGCCAGAGTCACAGGCAGCGCGCAGCTTCTCCTCGAACTCGGTCCTCGCGGGAGAGAACACCTCCAGCACCACACATCGCCCATCGAGAGTGTGCGCCCCGTGCGCGAGGCCTCCAGCTATCGGCAGCACCTCGCCGACACGCACCCTGTATCTCTTGCCCTCGACGATTACATCGAGTTCACCCTTGAGGACGATGATCACCTGCTCGTGTGGATGGCTATGGACGGGATAGTACTGGTTCTCCTGGAGCGTCACGAAGCTGAGGGTCATGTTGGTTCCGGGCACGATGTGACTGTTCGCGCCCGGCATGAGATTGACGATTGGCACATCACTGACCCTGATGACACGGTTGGCCCGCTCATCGGAACTGGCCAATGGATACTCTTCGCTCATGACGGCTCTCTCTATGTCCCTGACTGGCAAGCGAGGTGGATGTGCGGCAATCATACCACACACGTGCCAGCCCCAACCTGAGGACAGAGCCACGCGTTACCATTAGTGAGCCACAGAGCGCACGATACCCGACGCAGACGATGTCTCTACCCGGTACGCCTGAATGTCCTGCTGAAGTATTGGGCCCCGTAGTGTGTGCGCGGACGTGCCACGTCGCAGACGTCACTTGAGCTAACGTCCACGCGATCGCCTCCACTCACCGCCGTCACGGCTTCAGAATCACTGTGGCATAGTGAATTCCTGCAGTTCCCAACTGCAGCAGCTTCGCAGGTCTGCATGGCCCGACAGGATCAACGGTATTACGCCAGCCGCCACGGAAACCTGCGGACACGTGGAGCGACCGAGAGGATCGGAGGAAGCGATTCTGCATACATGAGTTACCGTGCCAATCATTGGCATCCCAGTCATCTCCCGCCTACCACTACTGGCCACCTGGACGGAGTGCAGGAAGCGGATGATGTCTATAGAGAAGGGGATGCATGAGCCCACGAAAGCCGGACAGAGGGAGGGAGCAGAGAACGCTACTGTGGCGTCGCTACTCACCATGGTGCCCCCCGCCCTGGGTATGAGTTCGATGAATATCATCGACAGACTTCCAATTCCGAAGCGGGGGGGGACACACGGGGCATCGGGTTACTGCTGTACACGTGGATCCGGAGGCAAGAGAAGCCCACAGGGTAGGGGCAGCCGATCCTGCATTGCAGTGCCTGGTCAGCACATCAGTCCGGAAAATGACACGCCGCGCCTTCTCAGGCGCGGCGTAGTGTTGCACCACAACCACAGTGTCGTTACTGGCTGTATTTCTCTGCGAGGCCTCCAACCCACGGAAGCTTGTACCAGACGTTCTGATATGCCCTGATCATCAGCAGTATCCAGAGCACCAGCGCGAGTAGCGACAGCAACGTCGACACGATCCAACCCAGGATCGGGATGAAGCTCAACACCATGCCAATAACAGTGAGTCCACCGAAGACGATGATCGACTGCATCGCATGGAACCGCACGAACTTGTTCTCCTTCTCCATGAGGTAGAACACCAGACCAGACACCCAACCGAGCACGTAGCAGAGCAACCCTGCCACATTCTGTTCCAGCCCCATTCCCGTCTTCTCTTCAGCCATTCACTACACCTCCTGCTGCAGACTTCAACTGCGAAAATATCCACTGCAATCGCCGCAGTCAATACCAATCGCTTCAACCCGGGATATTCGCCATCATCCAACCCACCCGACAAGACCACGCGCCAGACCCGTGAACCGGGGTGCGGCGCGCAAAGCCTCCGATGCAGCTTCGAACACACGTCTATTTGCTGTACTTCTCCGCCAGATCTCCTATCTTCGGAAGCTTGAATCGCACGTTCTGGTATGCCTTTACCATGAGCAGAATCCAGAGGACGGTCACGAGCAGAGAACCGAACGCCAACAGGAGACCATACAAGATCGGCCCCACCGTCGGAATCAGAAGCAACAGCATGGCGAAAAGAGCAAGGAGTCCCCCAACGATGCTCAACCCACCAAACACGATGATGGACTGCATCGCGTGAAACCGCACGAACTTGTTCTCCTTTTCCATGAGGTAGAACACCAACCCGGTTAGCCACCCCAACGCGTAGCAAAGCAACCCGGCAACGTTCTGCTGCATTCCCGTGGTGGCGGTCTTTTCCTCAGCCATTCTTAACTCCTCTCAAACAAATACTCGGGGACTCCACAGTATCGTGTCGCCACCCTCAAGTCAATACGCAGTAACGACTTTTTGCCCCCATCAAGAGTCATACTGCTCCGAAATGGAATACTCACCTGCCCGCTTCGGAGACGTCGGTCGCATACGCCCGTAGGCAGTCACTGCGCCACACTGATCTTGCTCAGCATAATACCTTGCGTTGCACAGTAGCACCATGCAACCCGAGAGGGACAACGCCTTGACGTCACCCACGCCTTTGACTGTGACCAACCTGCGGCGCGAACTGGCCAGAGGAACTGCCGAAATGGCGGTGCTCACGGTATTGCAGACCGGAAAGCGCTACGGCTGCGAACTACTGAAGCAGCTCGAGGGCGCCAGAGACGGCGTGGCGGAGATGAGCGAGGGAACTCTCTATCAATTGCTGCACCGGCTGGAGGACGCGGGACACATCCGATCGGAATGGGAATCAGAGGGACGGTCACGACCACGCAAGTACTACGCCATTTCCGGGGAGGGGCGCGTGCACCTGCGCACGTTGCGTACCGAGTGGAGCGCTCTTGTCACCGCGATGCAGGAGATGCTTACGACATTCGATGAGGAGAACAAATGACCAAAGAACCGGAGAGCATCGAGAGATAGGCACGGGAATTCGAACGCCGTCTGGCGGGAAGACAGAAGGAACGAGCGCATGCAACGGCAGAACTGGTGGAGCTGCTGTTCGACGCCGCTGAGGCAGGAGAACTGGACAAGGC
>PWUO01000211.1 GCA_003562555.1 Dehalococcoidia bacterium | reverse complement strand
GGCCCACTCGTTGGCCAGCGCCTTCGTCAATTGCGCGATGCCGCCCTTTGCAGCCGCGTAACTCGGCACGGTGAAACCGCCCTGGAACGACAGCAACGAGGCGGTGAACACTATCTTGCCGTAGCCGCGGGCGAGCATGTCCCTGCCGAACTCACGGGCAATGATGAAATGTGAGTTAAGGTTGACCTCGATGACCCTGTCCCACTGCTCATCCGTGTGTTCCGCGGATGGCTTGCGCTCGATGGTTCCCGCGTTGCTGACGAGGATATCCACCACGGGATGCTCCGCTTTCACCCTGGCGATGAAGTCGTACAGGGCGCCTCGCTCGGACACGTCGCAGCGATAGCAGGAACACCGGCATCCCAGCGCCGTGACCTCTTTCTCGAGATCGCTGCCCGCTTCTTCGAGTGTAGCGCTCACGCCGATGACGTTTGCCCCCGCAGCAGCAAGCCCAAGCGCCATACTCTTGCCAAGTCCGCGCTTGGAACCGGTCACAAGTGCGGTTCTTCCTGAAAGGTTGAACTGATCCAGAATGCCCATATCCATACCCTCCTGCTTCAAGTGATTGCGGTCATGCCACCCGGAGTGCTGCCCGCGAACACGGCGATTATACACCACGTTGCACAGAGCAAAGCGCTGGCCCTATTGTGTGCAACCGCGTACAATACAGTCGAACAAATGCACGGGCGTCCGAGACACGCGGCACATCTACTCCTGTGGCAGCAGCAATTCCTTTCTGCAGATACCTTTCTTCCTGGCCAGCAGCCGCATTCCCAATCAGACACAATTTCGCTGCGACCAGGAACACCATCGCAACGAGAAAGCATGCCGATTGACATTCGAACGCAGGCGACTCGATGTGAAGAGCGAGAGGGAGCACCATGCACCGCACACAGCGCCGGTGTATCAAGGAGTCAGGGGTGAAAAACCACGCGAAGGCTAAACTCAAGTCGGGACAGCGCATCGTGGGTGCGTTCGTGGCGTTGCCACATCCGGATGTGTGCGAATGGCTGGCACACCTCGGTTTCGACTGGCTCGTACTCGACATGGAGCATGGTCCACTATCGCTCGAGATGGTGCAGCGAATGCTGCAGGCGGTGAAAGGAACCGAGTGCACCGCTGTCGTCAGACCACCCACCAGCAGCGACGCGGACGTCAAGAGAGTCCTCGATCTCGGCGCACACGGAGTGGTGGCACCGATGGTGGAGACGCGCCAGCAGGCCGAGCAGGTCGTTCGCGCGTGCCACTACCCTCCACGAGGCACCCGGGGTTACGGTCCCCGGCGTCCCCTGAAAATAGACGGGGACTACCTCGCAACCGTCGAGGAAGAACTACTCATCGTGGCGCTCATAGAGACACGCAAGGGAATCGACAATGCTCAAGAGATCCTCGCCGTACCTGGCCTGGATGCGGGCGTGATAGGCCCTTACGACCTCTCCTACGACATGGGCTACGGCAGTCCGCTAAGGTGGGACAAGATGGATTACACCGCCGCTTACGAGCGACTCGGTGAGGCAGCACGTGTCACCGGGAAGGCCGCCGGAACGTTCATCAACGAGATGGATCGTGTCCCCTGGTTGATCGAACGTGGACATCGCGCGCTCATTGTGGGCGAGGCGGACGCGTTTCTACTGCGCGGTGCACGCATGGCACTTGACGCAGCCAGAGCGCACGATACTCGCTGACGGGACCCGCAGCAGAAGACTGCTCCAGAATAGCTATGCTGAACACGAGTCACCCGCGCTGGACCGAGATGATGGCCAAGGCCTATCGTCAGCGGTGGCGTATCTGGTTCGTGGCAGTGCTGTCCCACTCCGTGGGTCTCTTTCACAGGGCGGCCATGGCGCCTATGGCCGATCGTATCATGGCCGACTTTGATCTCACTGCTGCTGCGTTCGGCAGCCTGGGTGCTGTCTACTTCTACGTATACGCAGCGATGCAACTCCCCTCAGGCACGTTCGCCGATACGCTGGGACCGCGCAAGACCATCACCTTCGGCCTCCTGCTCACCACCGCAGGCAGCGTGGTTATGGGACTCGCGCCTACATTCGGTGTGCTGTACATGGGGCGCGTTGTGGTCAGTTTCGGCGCGTCGCTCGCCTGGCTGAGCGTGCTCAAGGTGATCATGAACTGGTTCCGCTCACGCGAGGTCGCGACAGTTACCGGGCTCTCAGGAGCAATCAACAACAGCGGCCAACTGATTGCCGCTACCCCCCTTGCGCTGCTCATCATCGCGATTGGATGGCGAATGTCATTCATGACCGCGGCAGGCGTCAGCCTCATCGTCGCACTGCTGAACTGGTTCATCGTGAAGGACTCCCCGAAACACGCGGGGCTTCCTTCCATCTCGGAAATCGAGGGCGAGGCGTCGCGCGGGAGCGCTCGAGGAACCCCGCAGCCGGGAGTCCGCCAGCGGCTGCATGAGGTCTTCCGCAACAGGAAGCTGTGGCCACTCTTTCTCGTGGCGATGGGAACCTACGGCTCGTATGCCACATTCTTCCTGAACTGGCTGGTCGTGTACCTCATGCAGACATACGGGATAAGCAGGGACTACGCGGCATCCTTCGCGCTCGTGTCGGCGGTCGGCGCCATTCTGGGCACGTCGGCACTGGGATTCATATCGGACCGCATCCGCAGTCGCCGCATTCCTATCATCACCGCGACCTTCATATCGCTGGTGGGCTTCCTCCTCATCGTCCTGTGGAACGGCGGCAAACCACCGCTGATGGCGTTCTGGCCCATCTCCTTCATCATCGGATGCAACATCGGAGCCATGCCAGTCGCGTTCGCAACCGTGCGAGACGTTGCACGGCCCGAGGTGCGAGGCATGTCCTCAGGACTCATCAACATGGGGGCGTTCGCAGGAGCCGCAGTCGTACAGCCGTTGTTCGGGTACGTGCTGGACTTGAACTGGACGGGTGAGAAGCTGGGAGACATCCGGCACTACCCGGTTGAGGCGTTCCAGATGGCAACGATTCTACCCTGCGCCTTGATGGCACTGGGCTTCGTCGGCGCGCTGCTGCTACGCGAACCACGGAGAAGGCAACACCTGGAGAACTCATGACTGTCAACGAGGTTGTCACGCAACTTCGCTTTCTAGCCAACCCGGAGTCTCTTCCAGGCATGGCGCGCTACGGAATCGCCACGGACAATGCGCTCGGGGTGTCGATGCCACAGTTGCGGCAACTCGCACGCCGGACGGGCCGAGGCCAGCTGCTTGCCCTTGCCCCCTGGAACACGGGCATACACGAGGCGCGCATCCTGGCGACTTTGATCGATACACCCTATGCGGTGGATAACCGCACCTCCTCGCTCCTTGACACCGCCTAGCTGTGGGACTAAACTGACGAATGGTTCGGTCGACGGGCCGGTGTCTCAGCCTCACAACGTGTCCGAACCGAAGGCGGAGCCAACTGCCTGATTCCGAGTCTACCGGAGTAGCAGCAAGTGCCTGCGCATCGAGGGAGGCTGCGAGTCCGACGAGTGAACTACCGCGCACCTGTTCGTGCCGGCATGTGACGAAGAACGAAGCCATAAGGAGGTCAAGACATGGCAGAGGAGAAGAAGAACGAGCACGGGTTTGTCGGCGAGACCATCATTGGTGATGAAGTCGTGGCATCCATCGCTGGCATGGCCGCCCAGGAGATTCCGGGTGTCGGCAGCCTTGGCCGCAGCACGGTGCGTCGCGCACTGACCGGTGCGTTCGCAGACGCGGCGGAGAAGGCGAGATCCGGCGTCACGGTTGAAGTAGGTAAACGTGAGTGCATCGTCGATCTGCAGTTAAACGTGCATTACGGGTACAGTATTCCCAATATCATCAACGAAGTGCGCAAGAAGGTTGCTGCCAGGCTGCTCGAGTTCACCGGACTGATCGCCAAGGAAATCAACATCCGCGTGGTGGGCATCGACATTCAGCCACAGAAGCCCCAGTCGAAGGTACAGTAGGCAGGTGCAGAGGCACAAATCCGATCACGCCTGCGGTGGTTGGATGTCTGTGAGGGAGCTCCTGCAATAGGGGAGGCGCGAGATGATGATCTCCGTATTCAACCGACTTCTGGCAATACTGGCTGCGCTGGCCGTACTCGTCGGGGCGGTCGTCACCATCGGCGTCGCGATCCAGGCATGGCCCAGCGACATCCTCATGGGATGGTTTCAACCTCAGCTACAGATGGCGGCTGACGCGCCCGTTGCCACAAAGGTGGCCGTCATAGCTCTCGCCGCCGTCGCAGTCGTCGGCATGGTCGCACTTCTGATCGCCGAGATAGTGCCGCTGCGCGAGTCAGTTGTTCACACGC
>PWUO01000246.1 GCA_003562555.1 Dehalococcoidia bacterium | reverse complement strand
GAGCCGGTAGCGCTGCAGCTCCTCGACGGCCAACTTCTCGTCGAGCAACTGCACGTTGTCCAGATTGCTGTAAGGGTGGTAGCGGACGTACCAAAGGTTATCCAGGCTCAGTGGTTCACGGGCGAACTGTTTACCGGTCACAGTCCGGGGCTCGGCAAACCAGATGGACATGTCGATGAGACAGTGCTCATGTGGCAGCGTGATGCCAAGCTCGTCCGGAGACACAAGCCCAAGCACGGTCTGTGCCTTTCCCTGAAGGCGCGGGATAGTCATAGGTGACACCTCCTTGTGTGGCGACCCCCGTCACACCACTGGCAGCTTGAGGTCGGCAGGGCCTTCGGCCGATCGCTTCAGCTGCGGCGCGTGGCGCTCCATTATTTCGCAGATAACCTCTGCCATCTTCACCTTTTCCCGGGCGAGACTGGCGTGCACGCTCTCCTCGGTCCAGGGCTTGTACAACTCCATTTCCGATTTTGCGGGCTCGATTTTGAAGTAGCAGGGAGCGGCGACGCGGGCGATCTCCGGCGTCTCCATGATCCGGTATGCGCCTCCGAGGGCATCGCATAAGGAGACATAAACGTCGAGAGGGATTTGCACTGCCTTGCGTATGGCGGCCAAAATGGGTAGTGAGACGTCAGAACACGGGTTGAAGGTATCGGCCCCAAGTCCCACAAGAACACGGGCCCCCGCCGGGCTGCCGTGCCCCCCGAAGACGGAGAACTTGAAGACAGTGTCACCGGGCACGAAGCCCTGCTCGCGCATCTTTCCTACGATGGAGAGCACACCTTCGTCATAGACGAGGAAGCCACGGAAGCCGGCATCGATGTTCCGCATCATATCGGCCAGCCAGTAGGAGATGCTGTCGGAACCCCGAAGCCTTAGGCCCAGCATGCCGCCCTCCCATGTAGAGGACTCCCTCGCCCCCGCATCCCAGGCCTTACGGGGACCTACGCCCATGATCACCTCGATGCCCTCATCACGGGCCATCTGTGCCATGGCTCTCAGCTCGCCGGCATCAAGGTAGGTGGAGCCACCAACGGTCGCAATCGCCCTGTGGATGGGGACGCCGCGCTTTCGGGATTCATCGATCATCGCCTCCATGGTCGAGGCACGCTCGACGCCAGCGACTTCGATCCTCCAGTGGGCACCATCCGGGAACGTCAGGGAAGAGTCAGGAAGTTCCCAGAGGTCGCGCCCGGGGATGCCCATCGATTCCATGAACGTGCGAATATCGCTGAGTGTGTGCATGGCACTTCTCCTTTGGACGCCGACGCCGCAGCGCCGGGTACTGATGATGGGTCCATTGTAGAGAGGACGCATCTCCAAGCGCAACCTCCGGATGCGACCCCGGGCGGCAGGCGGGCACTCACGCGTGCTTCGCCGGAGGTCCCGTGCTACAGGCTCACACACGTTGCGGGCGCATGTGGGTACTGGTAGACTAGCTGTTCCTGTGCGACGAGAGGGCGCACTCCTCCTGGCAGTTGTCTCTGATATGCATACGTCGGCTGGCGAAACAGGCCTTCCCCGCAACGGACGATTCACCCGGGGCTGGATCGTGCTCACGGTCGCCTTCCTCGTAATGGGATTCGGCTTCGCGCTGCGAAACTCGTTCTCAGTGTTCTATCCCGAGATTGTTGAGGACCTTGGCTGGACGCGGGGGAACACTGCGGCGATGTTCTCGCTCAGCATTCTGGTATACGGACTGCTGTCGCCTGTCGTAGGAAGCCTCGTCGACCGGTTCAAGCCGCAACTGGTGGTGGCGCTGGGGATCGTGGTGCTGGGGGGAGGTTTCGCGCTCTGCGGATTCGGGTCCAGAGAGTGGCACTTCTACATGCTGTTCGGTGGAGTCGTGGCGCTCGGCACCAGCATGATCGGCATCACCCCGCTGGCATCGATCGTCGTCCCGTGGTTTCAGCGCAACAGAGGCATGGTCTTTGGAGTGCTTGCCGCCGGATTCGGCGTGAGCCTCGTATCTGCCTCCGGCGTCCAGTACCTTATCTCGACCTATGGCTGGCAGAACGCCTACTTCATAGCCGGACTGGCGTTCATGGCCGTCATGGTGCCGCTGGTGCTCGCGTTCATACGGCGGGCGCCCCGCAGGGCGGTCCCGGCTGCTGAAGTGATCAAACCAACGGATATGCCATCGGCCGGGCAACCCGTGGTGCAGGGATGGCACAGCATCCAGTGGACGTTCGGGCGTGCCATCAGGACGCCCCAGTTCTGGATGCTCTGGCTGGCCGGCTTCTGTCAGATTGGCGTCGCGGAGAAGATCGCCATTGCGCACCAGGTGTACTTCTTCAGAGATGCGGGCTACACACCGATGGCTGCCGCGGCGATCTATAGTGTGTTCGGCATCGCGTTTGTCATTGGAAACCTCTCCAGTTCAGTCTCGGACAGGCTCGGACGAGAACGGGTGTATCTGCCTGCCTGCGTGCTGAGCATAGCAGCCGCGTCCATGTTGTTCCTGGTTCGAGATGCGAGTCAGCCGTGGATGGCGTATCTGTTCGCGGTGGCCTTCGGGTACGGCATCGGCGTGTTGCCCCCCGTACTGTTCGCCACCGTGGCTGATCTGTTTCATGGCAAGTCCTACGGTGCAATCCAGGGGATGATGGTGCTGGGCATATCCAGCGGAGGCGCGATAAGCCCGTGGCTCTCGGGACACCTGTTCGATGTCACAGGCTCCTACACACCGATGCTCTACATTCTAGTCGGCTCCCTTATTGGGTGCGGCCTGCTCGTCCAGATGGCGAGACCATCGCGTCTGAGTCCAGTGGCTTCACGTGACGTGCGGTGAAGACGCACGTCGCGCGTTTGTCCTGCAATTCGACTGCCTGTAGAATGGCGTGCAGCAAGAGACTGCCTCGCACATATCCATGTCGGCACGAGGGGAAGATGACACACTGTCAGCACGATGAATCGCCGTTGGCTGACCGCGACCGGGTGATACTGGAAGTCCCCCCTGAAGAGGAAGGATTCTGGATATCGAACAGGAACCTGGAGCGGCTTGGCCGGGTTGCTTCGCGCTCTGAGCGGGGCGAACAGGTGAACGTTCTCATTCGTGGGCCGAAGGGATGTGGCAAGACCACGCTTGCGCGGACCTTTGCCGCCCGGTGGCGAAGGCCCTTCTACGAGGTGCATTGTGGCTCGTTTGTCGATGCCGAGCAGTGGTTTGGAAAGGACAGACTGAACCGCGGAGAGACATGGTATCGAAAGGCGCGGTTCATACATGCTGTTGAGACCCCCTTCTGTGTCGTGCTGCTGGACGAAATCAACCGGGCTCACCCCGAGGTACTGAACGCGATTCTTGGTCTTCTGGACTGGCGCAGGTCGCTGTGGAGCGACGACCTGACCAGCGAGGTGCGCGTTGCGCCGGGGGTGGTGTTCTTCGCCACGCTCAATGAGGGCGAGGAGTTCTACGGCGTCAATCCACTCGACGCGGCGGTTCGGGACCGGTTTCCAAGAACCGTGCGGCTTGACTATCCTCCCAAGCGCGAAGAGGCGGCCATTCTGCGGAATCACGGGCTTGCTTCGCCCCTTGCCGAGAAGCTGACGGAGTTCGCGCACACACTGCGATTGTCGAGTCGTCCGATACCGATCTCGACCCGACAGCTACTGGTCGCTGCCGAGGAGATCTGCGAGGGTGCGTCCCTGAGAGACGCCGTTGAAACATCGGTCATATTCGGTACGGATGACGTGGCGCTGGAGAAAGCAGCACTTCAGGCATTGCAGTGGGTGGAGGACGAACCCTATGCAGCCCGAACCGATGAGTGTTGAACCCAGTCGCGGCAGTACGGCCGGCAGCCTGTCGGACTACTGGCGTGTAGACCGTTCCTCAGACCGTTCTCGCGAGCTTGCGTCGATACTGGGAGGTGCTGCTGCCGAGGCGGAACTCGTGCAGCTTCGGTTGCGGGCAGCCGGGCGTACAATACGACGCGACCTCCCTTCGCCGGTCATTCTCGATCCTGGATTGCTGAGCGGATTCGCCGCGCCCGTCCCGGGACTCGTGGTGGATTGTCTCGTCGGACTCGCTGTCAGGGAAGCCGCATTTCGAGAACTGTCGGTGGCGAGCTCCGCCTGGTCCGGCTGGCTTGAGCAGGACGAGAGGAATCGCAGAGAGTTTGCGCAGTTGCACCGAGCGATGGAGGAGGTGTACGTCGCGGAGCGACTGCGAAGGATGTCGCGTACTCTGGCAGAATACCTTCAAACGATGCGTGACACGTTGATGCCGTGGCAGATGCCCTCGGGTCGCTGTGATGGCACGGTCTCGACGTCACGGGACGCCATACTGCGGCTGTGGCTGGGATGCAGGCTCTACGGCGTGCCACAGCAGGCGGAACTCGCCGCAGATGTTCGTGCTGCAATCAGGTCGCTCGACGAACAGGGAACACGCTATCTGAAGACCGGCAATGCCGTGCAGCGTGTCGAGCTCGCGGGGCAGATCTGGAGATGGCTGCATGAGTTCCCGTCCGGACACGCACACGACGAAGGATGGTGGTTTGGAGATGGTGAACAGGGCGTGGCAGATGACCGATACGCGGAGACCCGCCGACAGTTGAGCAGAAACGCCCGCGGAGGAGGAGAACCTGGCAGCATCATGGACCTGACAGGGGTCGATGCCTCCCGTACGGCATCCTCGCCTCATGTTTCGCGCGTCGAATACGGTGAGCAGGAAGAGAAGGTCGAGGTCATAACCGGAGAGTTGTGGGATATGGGTGTGCGGGCCGCGGTTACCTCGATCAAGGATGCGCGATACGATCCGGATGAGCACGAGCGGGCGCGCGCCGAGACAGTTCGGGAGACCGAGTCGGTTCGCCACCTATTCGCACGCCTCGAGGAAGCGAGATCTCGATGGCGGTACGGACTGCGGCGCGGCAAGCTCGATGGACGGGGGCTCACCAGAGTGGCTGCGGGAAAGGAGCGCGTATTCAAGCGGCGAGACCGACTGCAGGGTGGCTCCATGGCTCTCGTGTTTCTGATCGACGTTTCGGCGTCGATGCGTTCGCACATGCCGGTGGTCAATCGGGCGGCCTGTGTGGTGTCCGAGGCGCTGCGGGGCCTGGCGCCACGAGTGTGGTACGAAGTGTTGACGTACACGAGTGCCGGATTGGAACAGGGATCCCCCGTTCAGTTGACCCGGCTTGCGGCCACAGGGAAACCTCTCTCATTACGTGACGTGTGGATGAATGGAGGGACTCCGAGCGGAGAGGCCATCGCAACTGCGCTGCTGGAACTCAAGGGACGCATAGCCAGACGCAAGCTGGTGTTGCACTTCACCGACGGCAATCCTAAGGACACGTATATGGTACGGCAGGCGCTCGAGTTGAGCCGCCGGGCAGGCATAGACGTGCTGACCATATCGGTTGGCACAGATCAGAAGGATCTCTACGGCGAAGGGAAATGCGAGGTTGCCTACACAGTGACCGATCTGCCATCGGTGCTCGCGCGGCTGCTGCCACGACTGTATGTGTAGGCATCAGCCAGGAAGCTACTCGTCGGTGGATTCGCTGAGGGACCGGCGCGCCTCGTCGATCTCTTCCTGGTCGGGCATCCTGGTTCTCGACTCGACGTACTCCTCCAGCATGCGCCTCTCCTTGTGACGTCGCAGCAGAGTCTGTGCGCCTCTACAGAAGAACTGGCTGAGGGACTCGCCGCGAGACTGGCTCAGGTCCTCGGCCTCCGAGAGGACATTCCGGGGCACTGCGATTTCTATCGTTACATGGTCGTCCACTTGTCACGCTCCTAAGGAGTCTCAAGGCCCCCGCCATTATAGCGCGCATCCGACCGATGAGGACAATACAGCGCATGATGGTCAGCACATTGACCATGTGTCACCGCCTCTCTATACTCTCAGATGGCGCGAATGCGGGGAGTCCTGCCGCGAGGAGGAGAATCCCTTACGAGAGGTCTGTGAATGGACAGTGCAGCACGAACAGGCGAGAGCCAATCTTCAGGCGGGATGATGGATTCTGACCGCCCCTCCTGCTTCAGGGTTGCCGCAATTCAGGCGGCACCCGTGTTTCTTAATCGGGAGGCGACCATCGAGAAGGGTTGCGCGCTCATCGCCGAGGCGGCGGCAGCGGGTGTGAAGCTCGCGGTGTTTCCGGAGACATGGATTGCAGGTTACCCCGTGTGGACGAACGTCGATTCCAAATGGAACTACGGACCATCGAAGAAACTGTATGGACAGCTATACCGCAACGCGGTGGACGTCCCCGGTCCGGCAGTCGACCGACTGTGTGACGCAGCGCGCCGGCACTCGGTCACGGTCGTTATGGGCATCAACGAACGGTCCCACACCGGGACGGTGTACAACTCAATGCTGTTCATAGATTCTGATGGCTCCTTGCTTGGCGTTCACCGGAAGCTCGTACCCACGTACCACGAGAGGATGGTGTGGGGAAGGGGGGACGGTTCTACACTATCGGTCTTCGACTCCTCGGTCGGCCGTCTCGGAGGTCTCGTCTGCTGGGAACACTGGATGCCGCTGGCACGATATACGCTCTACGCGCAGGGAGAACAGGTGCACGCAGCCGTCTGGCCCAGCGCGCCGGAGACGTTCCTTCTGTCGTGTCGCGCCATGGCATTCGAGGGCAGGCTCTTCGTTGTGGCTGCAGCCAGCTACCTTACGAAGGCGATGCTCCCCGCGGACTTTCCTCTGGCGAAAGAGATGGACGTGTTCCCGGAACAAGTGTGCCTGGGGGGGAGCGCCGTCATAGGGCCGGATGGCCGATTCATGGCAGGGCCTGTCTACGAATGTGAGACGATGGTCTGTGCCGATATCGACCTGGACCGCATTGCCGAGGAGAAGGAATTGCTTGAAGTGGCAGGGCACTACGCACGGCCGGACGTCTTCTCGCTGACGGTCAATCGCCGGAGAATGGACCCGGTGACCTCGATCGAGACGTGACAGGCAATCAGTGAGCGATATAGCCGTCACGCATCAGCATCTCGGCCACGAGCACGGCGCCTCTTGCCGCGCCCATCTTCGTGTTGTGCGACACGAGCACGTACTTCAGGCCGTTCTCGAGCACGGAATCCTGTCTGATCCGCCCCACGGTGGTGGCCATGCCGCCATCGTTGTCCCGGTCCAGTCGTGGCTGTGGCCGGAAAGGGTCCTCGTTCACGAGGATCATGTGCTGCGGCGCCGACGGGAGTCCCGAGACATCGTCGCCTCCGGTGAAGGCGCGCATGGTCTCGATGGCTGAGGCCGCATCGCATGGCTTCCGGGTCGATACAAACACCGCCTCGGTGTGCCCCTCAAGGACCGCCACTCGCGTGCAGGTACAACTGACCTTGATCGGCGCCTCCTGAATCGAGTCGCCTGCCATTCGTCCGAGGATTTTCTGTGTCTCGATCTGTACCTTCTCCTCCTCGCCCGAGATGAAGGGAATGACGTTATCCAGGATATCAAGCCCGATGACTCCCGGGCTGCGGCCCGCTCCGGACATTGCTTGAAGCGAGGTCATGATGACCGAATCAATGCCGAAAGACTCATGCAGGGGCTTGAGAGTTATGGCAAGTCCGCAGGTCGTGCAGTTGGGGATTGGTGTGATGAAGCCCTTCCATCCGCGTCGTTTGCGTTGCGCATCAAGCAGCCGGGCGTGGCCGGCATTGACTCCAGGTATCAGTATCGGCACATCATTTTCATAGCGAAATGCCGACGCCGTACTGATGACCGGAACGTCGGCGGCGTACTTCGGCTCGAGCGACTTCGCGGGTGCGGACTCGATGGCGGTGAAGACCAGGTCGACGTCGCTCGTCGACAGTTCCGTCGCGTTTACGACGGGCATGTCCATGGCCTCTTCGACGGGGGGTTCGTCGCAGAACCATCTCAGGGCTCCTGATGATGGATCGGTAATAGCCCTGCGGTAGCTGTGTCCCGCTGACCTCTCCGACGCCGCAAGGGCCGTGACCTGTATCCAGGGGTGGTTCTTGAGAGCGACGAGGAACTGTTGACCGACGATTCCCGTTGCGCCTACAACTGCTGCCCTGATCATTGGTGCAGGCCTCCTGTGTGCGTAGTGAGTCGTAAAGTGTAGCACACGGGACCGCTGCCGCACGCGGTAGCGTGCATCGGCCTGTGGGCGGCGACCTGCGCCTCGGTAGGCCCTCGTTGAGATGTAGTAGAATTCCGGCGCGAGGGCACTACGTTCGACAAGGAGCACTATGAGCACGGCCAACCTCGATGCGGTCTTCAATCCTCGATCGATAGCGATTGCCGGAGTCTCGACGAAGGCGGGGCACGGCCAACTGGGAGGAAACAGCTATCTCGATGCGATGATCCGTTGTGGCTTCAAGGGACAGCTGTATCCCGTGAACCCCAGGGGAGGGGAGATGCGGGGTATCCCCGTGTATCCGAGTGTGAGGGACATCCCCGGCCATGTGGACTACGTCGTGTCCGCGATACCGTCAGCCGGCGCGCTGCAGTTGACGAAAGAATGTGCAGCCAAGGGAGTCAAGGCGATCCACTTCTTCACGTCCGGGTTCTCCGAACTGGGACAGCCTGAGGGCATCCAGCTTGAGAAGGACGTGCTGTCTGTTGCACGGGAGCACGGAATCCGGGTTATCGGCCCTAACTGCATGGGCGTGTACTGTCCCGGATCGGGCGTGTCATTTCTGGCGGACCTGTGCAGCGACAGCGGTCCGGTGGGCGTCATCTGTCAGAGCGGAGGCAACGCCATTTACGTGGCGCGCGAGGCCGCCCGCCGAGGAGTTCGCTTCAGCAAGGTGGTGTCATACGGCAACGCAAGCGACGTGAACGAGACCGACCTGATGGAGTACATGGCCGACGATCCTGAGACAGGTATCATCATGGCGTACATCGAGGGAGTGAAGGACGGCCTGCGCTTTAAGAAGGCGCTCGAAAGAGCTGCGCGGCGGAAGCCGGTAGTGGTCCTGAAGGTCGGCAAGAGCGAATCGGGCGCCCGCGCCGCTGCGTCCCATACAGGTTCGCTCGCCGGATCAGACAGGGTGTGGGACGCACTGCTGCATCAGGTGAACGCGGTGCGGACGCACACCATCGAGGAGTGGATTGACATGGCGGTCACCTTCTCGTTCTGCTCGAAGCCAATGGGCAGGAAGGTGGCGCTGCTGGGACTTGGCGGCGGTGCCACCGTGCTTGCCGGCGACGAAGCGAATAACGAAGGACTGGAGATCCCGGGGTTTCCGGAGGAAATGCGGAGGCGCACCGCTGCCCTGCTTGGTTCCGAGGCGGGAACTATCATCAACAACCCGATGGACCTCTCGGCCGAGGCATGGAAGGTGGGTTACCACCCGGTGCTGAAGGTCTTCAGCGAGTACGAGGATGTGGACTTCTCCATCGTCCATTTCTCGGTGGGGCTCATCGCGCGTCCGCGCGAGCTGCACGCGGAGATCTGGGACAAGCTGCTGGACGACGTGGTGCGTGCACACGGGGACTTCGGCAAGCCGATAGTGGTTGTCATCCAGATGGTTACGTTCTCCGAGCACTACGCGTGGATGGTACAGGCGCGGGAGAAATGCTACGGGGCGGGCATCCCCGTGTATAACTCGATACGTCACGCGGCCCGGTCCACAGTCAGGTACGAACGGTACTCACAGAGAAGACTCGAGCTCGGGACCTGAGCGCGCTAGGTGCGTCTCCCGAACAGCTTCTCGAGCTGTACGTTGTCGAATCGCAGCACCGTCGGTCTGCCGTGCGGACACGTGCGTGGCTGCACGCATCCCTCAAGCTGTTGAATCAGGTGCCGCATCTCATCCGGAGTGAGGTGTCTGCCTGCCCGTACGGCCGCGTGGCACGCGACAGTTATCGCGAGTCGATCATGTATCCCCTGCCGTCCGGCCTCAGTCAACTCGTGCAGCAGGTCGCGCACGACGGCCGAGGCATCGGCGTCAGCCACGACGACGGGAACGGTGCGCAGCAGGTACGTACGATCTCCAAAGAACTCAATGGAGAAACCCATCGCGGAGAGCCCTTCCTGAATTGTCCCGAGGATGGCGTCCTCCGCAGGCGTCAACTCGATGGTGACGGGATCGAGAAGGGACTGAACCTCGGCCTGCCTGCCCGTGCGTTTCCGGACCAGTTGATCGTAGACTACCCGCTCGTGTGCCGCATGCTGGTCTACGAGATAGAGGCCGTCGGGACCTTCGGCGGCGATGTACGTGTTCAACACCTGTCCCAGCACACGCAGCGGCGGCAGAACCTCCGTCCCTGACGTGGTGATCGTCGCATCGGGAGAGTAAGCGGGCACGGGATCGGCCTCCCCGACGATCCAGGTACCTTGCGTCCCCGTCGCGGGCAGCGAGACATGTCGAGATTCACTCGCAACGCTCGTCTGCGCGAGCGCCGCCTTGACGGCGTCGCGCACTGCCCTGAACACATCCTGTTCATCAGCGAACTTCACCTGCGCTTTGCTCGGGTGGACGTTCACATCGACGCGATCCGGGGGCATGTGGAGGTTGATCACCGCTATTGCGTTCCGGCCCTCTTGAAGCATGCCTCTGTAGGCTTCGTCAACGGCGCGTTGCAGCAGCGGACTTCGCACCCACCGGTGGTTCACGAACGTACTCTGGTGCCCTCGGCCGGATCTCGAGAGAGAAGCGGGAGCCGCAAGGCCGGTGATGGTCAGGCCATTGAACTCCGACTGGACGTGAATCATGGCGCGAGCCAGCTCCGTGCCGTAGATCTGCGCGACCACATCCCGCAGGTCCCCGCTGCCGGGGCTGCGCAGCGCGATCCTATCCTCGAGCAGAAGGCTGAAGGCGATGGAGGGGTATGCGAGTGCGTACTGGCTCACTACCTGCGCACTGTGGCCGTTCTCAGTTGCCTGCGATTTCAGGTACTTGAGCCGGGCAGGGAAATGGCGGAAGAGTCGCCTGACCGCGATCGTGGTCCCTCGAGCCCGTGGTTTGTTCTGATGTTGCACGATTGCGCCACCATGCATGTAGAGGTAGGTGCCGAGATCTGCGCCCCCGGGGCTGGTCGACACCTCGACGTCCGCCACAGCGGAGATGCTGGGTAGAGCCTCGCCCCTGAATCCCAGGGTTTGTACGTGAACCAGGTCGTCGAGCGACGAGATCTTGCTCGTGGCATGACGAAGGAAGGCCGTTTCGACCTGCGGGGCAGGTATCCCCGATCCGTTGTCGGCGACGCATATGAGCTCCGCGCCACCGCCCCTGCACTCAATGTCGATCTTGCCCGCTCCGGCATCGACGGAGTTCTCGACGAGCTCCTTGACGACAGATGCGGGGCGTTCGACAACCTCGCCGGCTGCGATACGTGAGATCACATCGGGAGAGAGTACGTGGAGTTCCACTGGAATCGAGTTTACACGGTTACGTGTAAAAAGTCAACGGACGTCAGGCCATTCCGTCGAAACGCTCCACCTTCTCAAGGTGTGCGAGGCTGAGCAGGAGACGCTTGACACCGGTGTCCTCGAACGAGACTGTCACCACGAGGTCGCTTCTATCCGGGAAGCAGTCCATGACGACACCCTGTCCGAATTTCTTGTGGAAAACCCAGTCGCCCACTCTGAATTCCTCGTCGGACACGCCGAAGGCGAGAGGTTGCGGATAGACGGCGCCGCTCATTCCGACCTCGTCCTCCTCCCACAAACCCCGCGTGCTTATGAGATCAGGACTGATGCGCTCGAGGTACCGTGAGGGCGGATTGGCAAGGCCGTTTCCGAACAGGCTCCGCCTGTGGGCCCTGGAGAGAAACAGGAACTGCTGCGCCCTGGTGATGCCCACGTAACACAGGCGGCACTCTTCCTCCATGTCGGCCGGATCGTCGAACGACTTGCGGTGCGGCAGGACTCCGTCCTCCATGCCGACGATGAAGACCGCCGGGAACTCTAAACCTTTCGCCTGATGGAGCGTGATGAGCGTCACCGCGTCGGAAGAGGAGTCCATCTCATCGACGTCGGACACAAGGCTGACCTTCTCGAGGAAGGCCGACAGCGCTTCGTCGGGCGCGAGATCTGAGTACTCTGCAGCAACGCCCCGTAATTCCATCACGTTCTGCCAGCGGTCCTCCCCGTCCTCGCCCTCAAGGAGGTACGTCCTGTACGATGTCTGGAGCAGCACTTCGTCGATCAGATCGGGCAGCGACGTGTGCCGACTCTTCTCAATCAGCCTGTTGAGCATGTCGAGGAACCTGGTCAGCGCATTACTGGCCCTCGCCGCAAGGTCCTTTTCGCAGACCATCTGCGACAGCGCCTTGTACAGTGATACTTCGCCCTCAGTCGCCCAGGACTGCAGCTTGTTGAGGGTACCCTGTCCGATGCCCCTGCCGGGAGTATTGATGATGCGGGACAGGCTGATACTGTCCTGAGGGTTGTTGAGCACTCTGAGGTAGGCGATGATATCCTTGATCTCCTGTCGGCGGTAGAAACGGGTCCCCCCGATCAGCCGATAGGGGATCCCGTAGCGCATCAGACTTTCCTCGATGGTGCGCGATTGCGCGTTGATGCGGTACAGCACTGCGCAGTCGCCGTAGTGAAGCTTCTCGTGTTTCACGAGCTTCTCCACGGTCTTAACCACGAACTGGGCTTCGTCCTTTTCGTTCAGGCATTCCGTGAGCACGACAGGTTTGCCTTCGTCGTTCTGGGTCCAAAGATCCTTGTCCTTGCGCAACGCGTTGGCGGTGATGACTTGAATCGCTGCCTTGAGAATGGTCTTGGAGGAGCGGTAGTTCTGTTCCAGCATCACCACTCTGGCGTCGGGGAACTCACGCTCGAAACTCAGGATGTTCCGCAGGTCGGCGGAGCGCCAAGAGTAGATCGACTGGTCCGGATCACCGACTACACAGAGGTTTCGGTGCTTCGCGGCAAGCAGCTTGACTATCTCGAACTGAGCCAGGTTGGTGTCCTGAAACTCGTCCACGAGCACGTGTTCGTAACGGTCCTGGTAGTGTGCGAGTATGTCGGCACGAGTCTCGAATAGGCGGACCGTCTTCAAGAGGATATCGTCGAAGTCCACCGCATCGCTGTGTTCCAGTATCGACTGGTAGCGCTGGTAGACCCTGTGGACGATCTCCTCGAAGTAGCTGTCGATTCCCTCGGCATGCTGCTGCTCCGATAGGAGGCGACTCTTGGCTGCACTAATGGCCGACTGTATGAGGCGTGGTGAGTACTGCTTCGGATCGAGCTGCAGATCGGTCATGCTCTGCTTGATGAGATTGATCTGGTCGTCATCATCGTAAATCACGAAACCACGGCTCAGGCCGACAGCCTGGCCGTCGGTGCGAAGAATGCGGCAGCACACGGCGTGAAACGTGCCGATAGTGAGGCTGTCAGCAGAATGCTCGAGGGTGTGTTCCAGGCGATCCTTCATCTCGCGTGCGGCCTTGTTGGTGAAGGTCACGGCAAGAATGCGCCGTGGGTCCCCCCGACACTCGGATATGAGGTGGGCGATTCGGCTGGTGATGACGCGGGTCTTACCGCTGCCGGGACCGGCGATGATCAGCAACGGACCGCCGCAGGTCTGAACGGCCTCTTTTTGAGCCGCGTTCAGGGATGACAGTATGTCCATGACGAATACCAGCGATTATACCATCGCGCCGAATGGGCGGGGAAACGTGAAGAGAGGGCTAGAAGACCGAGAGGGGGGCGTCGTCCGTGATCACCGTATCGGCGTTCTCGACTGCAGTTCGTATGTGCCGGGGGAGGGAGAACATGCTTATGTGCGACCGGCCGTCATAGGAGCGCAGTTCGTGTCCAATCTTCTGTGTGAGGCGACGGTCGACCTCGTCGCCGGTCAGGATCTCCGGGCGAAGAGTGTCCGACGCCGTGACGAATCCCCACAGACTGGAGAACGAGGGTATGTGCACCTGATAGGGGGCCACGAAAGGAAACACCTCACGCATCGTGCGCACGATGGCCACGAACGCATGCAGGTCGTACCAGCGAGACGACTCGGATTGCACGCTGATGATGCCACCGGGAGCGAGGCGGCTCTTGACCGTGGTGTAGAACTCGCGGGTGTAGAGCAACTGAGCGGGTCCGGCCTCGAGGGGATCCGGCAGGTCAATCACGATGACGTCGAACGTCCTGGGGCTCTGTTCCACGAACTTCCGCGCGTCGCCCACGATGAACTCAGTTCGCGGGTCGTCGAATGCTCCGTTGCTGAAGGAGGGCAGGTACGTGCGGCAGATGTCGACCACTTGCTCGTCGAGATCAACCATCGTCGCCTGTTCGACCGAACGGTGGCGCAGGACCTCTCGAAGGGTTGCACCTTCGCCGCCTCCGGCGATAAGGACGCGTCGTGGCTCAGGATGGGTGATCATCGCCGGCTGGACGAGCGCTTCATGATAGATGAACTCGTCCGCCTCGCTCGACTGTATCTTGCCGTCGAGTACCAGACAGGTTCCAAAGCTGATCGTCCTGATAACCTCGATGCCCTGATAGGTGCTCCGGCCTGAATACAGGAAGTCATCGACGCGATGAACTATCCCGAGGTCGGGAGTCAGTGCATCGTAGAACCAGGTACGTTTGGGAGGTACGTTATCGTTCATACTTCTGCGCCCTGAACCGGACTCGCCTGCAGCAGGCCGCGGCGAAGCTCGACCAGAGAGCAATCTGTTGCCTCCACAGACTGCATGATCATCCGAGCTGCTTCCTCGGGCTCGACCTTATCTCCGCAGGTAAACACGTCGACGGCGGCGTAGCCACACTCAGGCCACGTGTGTATCGAGAGATGCGATTCGGCGATGTTTACAACTCCGCTTACACCGTGGGGAGAGAAATGATAGAACGAATCTCCGACTACTGTGGCGCCACTGCGGACTGCTGCGGAATGGAGGCACTCCCTGAGGAATTCGAGATCATCAAGCAGGTTTGTGTTACAGCCTTTCAACTCTATAAGAAGATGTCTTCCCAGCGCATACAAATCACCTTCCCTCCTTGGAGCATTAGAAGTCGTAAGAGAGAATGCCCAGCAGCGCTGGGCATACGAAAGGGAATTGTATAGCAAGGAGGGGGGGGGGTCAAGAAACGGTGCGCTATTCCCCCTTCTCGATCTGCTCTCTCAAACGTTGCAGTTCGGCCTCCACCGCCTGCAGCCGGTCGCCCGCGTCGCCGCTTCGCTTCTGACAGTCCGGAAGGTTGATTCCCATCTCCGCAGAGATCTGACTGCCGAGTGTTCCGGTGAATGGCACATACGGGCTGGCGTTATTCTCGATACGCAGAATGTCCCATCGCTGATCCTTCCCGGTGAGGTCGGCGGCTGCCTTGCGCAGCACGATACGGTCGAGATCGATGTCGCCGTACAGGATGGCCTCCTGGTCGTACACCGGCCCTGCAATGTAGTCGCCCTCCGGTCCCACGATCATGCTTCCGCCGAAGAACGTCCAACTGGCATTGCCGAGACCTGCACGCTCCCCCTCCGCCGGGTCGACGTACATCGACGATGCCACCACGAAGCACTGTCCTTCGATTGCGTAGGACCGTGTCTGGACATCGAAGACCTGCTTGTTCGTACGCCCGTTTGGAAAGTTCGGCCACCCGGGCCAGCAGGTGCAATGAATCTGCTCTCCCTGGGCCATGAGCATGTACTTGCTGAGGGGCTGCAGGTGTTCGTAACAGAT